>JAILGL010000153.1 GCA_024696825.1 Lachnospiraceae bacterium | reverse complement strand
AATATATTTATATGTTCTTCTTTTGATATTCCTTTTTCTTCTACTTTGTTTATAAACTCCTTATATAATGATTTATAATCTAACTGTATATCAGTTTCTGTTGAAAGTAAATAAAATAGATTCTCTTTGTAGTCATCTTTTCCAAAAACATAATCATTAGGAAATATCTTTTCTACTCGTTCACAGTTTTCAGTTTTAAGCAATATTTCAATCGTTATTACGTTTTCCCTTTGTATCATCATCTCTGAGCAAAAAACATTTTTATGATTATGATTTTGCGTAATAGGATTAGATACCTCAGTATTATCCATTAACTCACATAACGGCTCCTTTGGATTATTATTTAAATACCTCTCATTCTTTACCTCTATGATATATATGTAAAATGGAGTGAATACAATAAAATCAAACTCAGCAGTAATATAACCATTTATACCATATACTGATTCGAACGGGAAATATACATTCCTAACTATTTTATATTCATAATCCATTTTATTTAAAACTTCTTGCAATACCTCTCGAACTTGCTCTTCACCCTCTTCACCTATTATTTCCCGATAATCTTTCACTATATTCTCCTTTAATTATAAACATAATATTATAAATTCAATAAATTAGTTACTCTAGTTTGTAAATGTCTTTCTATAATACGCATTCTTTTAGCAGGTAAATTGTAGTTTTTATCTGCTTCAAATTTGAATCCTATCATCTTGCGTAATTTAGCTTTTTGTCGTGGTGTAATAAACTCTTTTACTATATTTTCAAATGGAACACCATACGATGAACTCCTAGACTTCGCGTAAACTTCTACATTTTCTAAGTCATCTATCATCGCATAATTAAATAAAGATAAACCATTATCAAAAACAGGTGCAAAAGAACAAGGTTTATTAGTTTTATTATCAATAATCAAACCAAAATTACCAAAATGACGATCTTCATTATATATCAATGCATCAAATATAAGCATGTCAACAAATTCATCATAATAGCTGTCCCCTAACTTTCTAATGAAGTCTGCCACAGTTCTTAATGAACAATTAGGAACAAACCTAAATATCGGAACATAAGAATGATCAATATCTGTAAATAATTCACATACTGAACAGACATTTCCTTTCCATTTTGAAAGAGTATAATCTATATGATTAATCTCCATTCTTCTTGCAATCTGGCTTGCGTAAAACTCTGAGTATGGCTCATTTCCTGCATTTGCAGCTCCAATAGTTCCGCCCTTGAAGAGAAGAGTTTTCCCTCTTAATCTTCTCCATCCCTTTCTAAGCATTCCTGTAGTTGTAAATTCTGGCGATGAAGTAAACCCTCTAGCTAACGAACTTCCATAGCCGGTATATGCAATCAATGATAGCACTTTAATAAAATCATGCTCATATAGATTAAAATCCTCGAACTTTTCATCATCATTTTCTACAATCCAGTAACTATCATTTAAGGAAAGCCCTTTACTTATCTGTAAAATTCTTTTTGTATCATTATGTGATAACCCATTTTTTGCAAGAAAAGAATCAACAAATTCTCTATTTTTAGGAATAATTCTGCTTTTTAACCACTTCATAATGCTATCAGAATTAGGCTCGACTCCAATAGGTAACAAATGCTTATTAGAGCCACTTATATCCTTTATTGAAACGATCTTCTGACCATCGAGTTTATCTTCTTCTATATCAAATTGTAATAATTTTATATTATATTGTTTAAGGTAAAACATAAAACCTCCTTTTTGATATATTCTTATCCAAAATACTCCTGCATCAAACTATCAAACAATAACTGCATTTCTTCAAGCGATTTTTGCACGGCAACTTTTGATTTGTCGACTTGTTTAACAAAATCCAAAAAATCATCCTGAAGCTCTATTGGTGGGACAAAACCTTTCAACTTTGCAATCTTACCTTGAAATAGATTTGCCTGTGATGACGCTGTTTTTGCTTTATCAATTTGCTTCTGTACAAAGTCAGATGTAATCATATACTCTGCAAATATAGGATTAAGAATGTCCTTAAACCTAAGTATGGCCGTGCTTCTAACCATCTGGAATCTCAGGCCCTCAGGAACACAGCAACATCTTCCTACAGTTCCTGAGCAAGAAAGAAGAACATCCCCAGCTTGAGGAACTATTCGTTTTGATATTCTTTCATACTCTTCTTCATCGATATAATCAACATCATCTAGTTGTAGACTATGATTAAGAACATTTCTCGCTGATAACAGATATATTCCTTTGTCTGATCTACGAGGTGTAGCATGCTCTCCATCGGTTATTAGTTCTGTGATCTCCTCAAATGCCTTTAATTCCCAGCCCATCGGGTTAGTATTTAAATCACCAAACATCTCGACAAATCGGGCTTTAATGAGATTATCCATTGCTAGAAGCAATTTCTTTCTTTGATCAATTACATTTAAAACTAAAGCTAACTTCTTTTCTATATTTTTTTGTTGTTGAATTGTTGGAACAGGAAATAATTCTTCACCTAATTTTTTGGCTGAAATAGCCATTTTCACTCCACTTCCATTCGCCTCTACTTCATGTTTTTTTAAACGTTTACACAAAAGATGATTAAAGTAATTTTTATCATAAACATCTTTTTTTAATCTTATTTTCATAATAGATGGATGCATTATCCCAAAAGGTGCATTATCAGGAATTACAAAAGTCTCCCCAATAGTTCCTCTACAACTGACAATAATATCACCACTACGCACATTAAATCTTTTTAACTCATTATATTTATTCTCATTTACATAACGAGTTTCAACATTCATAGTTTTTTTAATAGCGTGTTTCTGCTCATAAACCATACAAAAAGCCTCTTTTTCATCAACAAAACAATCATTTTTAAGAGAACTACCAAAAGGTCCTATAAACATTTCTTCTACATTATCCTTGAGTGGTTCTAATTTATACTTCTCCATCTGCCATCCCAAAATCTCCGTTCTCAGAGATCCTTTCTACTTCTTTAACAACTCTCTCAACTCTTTGGTTTCTTTTATAATCTGCTCATTTAACTTCTCAATTTCATCAAGTATTTCTTCTGTTGGTGGATACTCAACAGGTATATATTCTATTTCTTTGTACTTGTTAATTGATAAGTCATATCCATTTTTTACTATCTCATCCTTTGGAACTAAGAAGCTTTGCTCTGTTCTCTTTCTATCTATTTCTTTATCCAGATTATTAAATCTTTCGATTATATCAGGAATATCACTCTGATCTATAGGATTTCTCTTATCATCGAGCGAATAACCATCGGCTTTCATATCATAGAACCATACATCCTCTGTTCCACCTGCATTTGTTTTTGTAAATACAACTACAGCTGTTGACACTCCTGCATATGGCTTAAATACGCCTGATGGCATCGATATAACAGCCTTTAACTGCTGATTCTCAACTAGTTCTTTTCTAATAGATTTATGAGCTGCACTTCCACCAAACAGAACTCCATCAGGTACTATAGAAGCACATCTACCACCTACTTTAAGCATTTTTATAAATAACGCCATAAACAATAATTCAGTTTTCTTGGTCTTACATAAAGCCTTTAAATCTTTACTAATTGTATCTTCAAAAACGCTTCCCTTAAATGGTGGATTGGCCATTATAAGTGAATACTCATCTCTTACTGTATTCTCAGTAGATAATGAATCCTGATACTGTATATTAGGATCTTCTACACCATGAAGCATCATGTTCATGGCTCCGATCCTAAGCATTGACTGGTCTGTATCAAATCCGGTAAATAGCTCAGTCTTATAATATTTCATATAGTCTTTTTTCATTAACTCTGAACCTTGGTGTTCATGAATGTATGAAGAACTACCTAACAGGAAGCCCGCGCTACCCATTGCCGGATCTAGTATCTTATCATTTAATGTTGGCTTCATTAACTGAACCATCATATTTATGATATGTGGCGGTGTTCTAAACTGTCCGTTATTACCAGCCGCAGCCATCTTACCAAGAAGATACTCATATATATCTCCCATAATATCCTTATTGTTCATATCCATATTACTTATTCCATCAACAACAGATGTAAGCACCTTTGTTGTAGGAACTAAGAAAACAGCATCCTTCATATATCTGCTAAAAGCAGTATCTTTTCCACCACCAATAGTTTTAATAAATGGGAATACATAGTTTCGCACATTATCAAACATCTCATCTGGTTCAAATTTAGAAAACACATTCCATCTAAGATTTTTATATTCAGCCTCTACTCTTGGTTCTTCACTTATTACACATATACCATCTTCAAAGACTTTATTTTTTAATGGAACACCAAGAACATTAGCATTGGCTTCAGCCTTTATCTGATTATCATCTAAGAGCTTCATAAACATCAAATATGTAATCTGCTCCATTACTGTCATAGGGTTTGTAATACCACCTGTCCATAAAGTATCCCATATAGAATCTACTTTGTTTTTAAGTTCTCCTGTTATCAAGGTAAACTTCCTCCTATTCATATCAATTATTGTATTTAAAAAATTACATTAAGTACCTCATACCTAATCTAAATTATACCACATCTCCCACCTTAATGAAACACCCTTTTTATCAATATTCTGTACCATTTATCGAACACAAATGGTGCTTTAAAATATACAAAAAAACTACCGTTGATTTTTTTCATTTGAGATACATTTCTTCTCCAATTTGATGTATCTAAAAAATCAACGGTAGTCTTGGTTTGATTTTATTTAAAATTCATACCTTTTATAATTTTACACTTCTCTCTATCAACCTTTTTTCACGATCTAGTCAAACTTTGTTAGTTTTAAATTATACACTTTTCTAAAACTTACATTTTTTAATTTTACACTTCTCTTAAATTTACACTTCTCATTTAGTTAATCTTCTCATAAAACTTTTAAACCTTTAACATGGCTAACTCTTCTCATAAAAACGATCATTAACTTATTTTTCACGTAGCTAATCTTCTCATAAATCTTTGTATTCCTATCATTTGTTAGCCATGTTATTAGTTTTAGTTTTTAACCTTCTACCTTTTAAGATTTTGCATTTTTCTTTGTACCTTTTAACTTGTACAATCCATTTTGCATTATGCATTTTCCAAATTTCTTTACGTTATTTCAACCTTTTAACCCATCAATAATTTTCTTCGTGAACTTCGAAGAAGCTCTGTGGGTGCTTACAAACTGGGCAGATGTCTGGGGCTTCAGTTCCGATAACTATGTGGCCACAGTTTCTGCACTCCCAAACGGTGATGCCAGCCTTCTTAAATACTTCCATAGCCTCAACATTTTGAAGGAGTTTGCGATATCTTTCTTCGTGATGCTTCTCGATAGCTGCTACTCCTCTAAACTGCTCTGCAAGCTCATGGAATCCTTCTTCGTCGGCTTCCTTCGCCATCTTGTCGTACATATCCGTCCATTCGTAATTCTCGCCCTCAGCTGCGTGAAGGAGGTTTTCAGGTGTATCTCCCAGCTCGCCGAGTGCCTTAAACCAAAGTTTTGCATGCTCCTTCTCGTTATCCGCGGTCTTTAAGAAGAGAGCTGCAATCTGCTCATATCCATTTTTCTTCGCAACAGATGCAAAATAAGTATACTTATTTCTAGCCTGGGATTCGCCTGCAAATGCTGTCCAAAGGTTCTTCTCTGTCTTAGTTCCTGCATATGGATTCTTTGGCTTTTCTTCTCCACCTGCTGCAGCTGGCTCGATTTTCTCGAAGTCAGATGCCGGATGCTTACAAACAGGACATATGAAATCCTCTGGAAGCTCCTCACCAACATACTCATATCCACAAATCTTACAACGCCAAATGGTCTGTCCATCAGTTGTAGTTCCAACTGCTTCTGGCTTTGGTTTGATATGATCCTGATAATAAGTATAGGTAGCTGAAGGTGTATCTGAAAGCACTTCCATATCTGTCACATCTGCGATAAACATAGTATGTGTTCCAAGATCCACTGACTGAATTACCTTACCACAGAGGTACGAATTAGTTCCTTCTGTTATTATCATTGTTCCATTATCAGCCTTTTTACAAGCTGTATAATCAGCAAATTTGTCCACGTCTCGTCCAGACTGGAATCCAAAATGCTTGAATAAATCGAAGCTTGCATCTTCGCCGATTACTGACACGGTAAATACACCTGTATCCTTTACCATATCGTGTGTGTAGTTTTCCTTGTTAATCGCAACGGAAATGCGATTAGGCTCGCTAGTTACCTGAATGGCAGTATTAGTGATACAACCATTGTCCTTACCATCTCTGCACGCAGTGATGACAAAAAGGCCGTAACTTAGCTTGTACATTGCTTTTTTGTCCATAACTTACCTCCCTGGTTTTCCCAGTTCAAGTGCTGTTACTCACACCACTTATCTGTATTCTATTTTTTGTCATCTGTTACTATTAATAGTACATTAATTTTCGAAAAACGTCAACCAATTTCTGCAATCGTTTTCACTTTTTTTGAGATTTTTTTTGGGAATTTTTTTAGAAATATTTTTTAATTATTTTTTAGAAATTTTGAGAAACCCTTTTACAATTAGCTTCCATCGTAAATTTAATAATTTTATTTTCTTTATAGACAAACTTAGAGTTAAATTATACATTTCAGACTAACCTATTCTTCCTCAACTTAAAATTACAATCACAAATACCTCTTTTCACAATTAAAGAGATAAGCACCGGACGCCAGTTTACTAATACGCCAAAATGCTTACCTCTTAAGCGAGAAGTGTATAATTGTTTCATTAAGGTTGTAGGTTAAAAATCAAATATTTTACTCTTGAATTTTACGCCTTCTTTACCTAGTATCATTATATCAAAAAAAATGCAAGAAATAAATTACACCCAGGTGTAATTTACCTGTAAAAATTCGGCGTTTTTTAAGTTAATTTTTACAATTCTTTTACAGTAATGATAAGAAAGTATTTAATCATTTTTTATATCGTACCCTTTAACCTATTTTATTTCATTTTGAAAATTTAAAATTTCTGATTATATATTTTCAAATTATCTCAAATCCATCCTCTTCCACATGACATTTTAGATATAAAATCTCAACTCCTGCTTTCACTGCATCATCCATGGCCACCTTAAACTCCGGATGCATAGTTTCATTTGGAAGCACCTTATCTATCCCATCCATTTGAATCACAAATGCAAGGATTGCATTATATCCATTTTCTTTAGCCTTTATAAGTTCTCTTATATGCTTTACGCCACGCTCTGTAGGAGCATCTGGAAAATACCCAACGCCATCTACCTCAAGGGTGCAGCCCTTAACTTCCATGAGATATTTCTCTGTGGTATCTCCTTTGACTTTCTCCATATAGAAATCAATCCTCGAGTCGCCATATCTATACTCAGGAATCACACGTGTGTAATCCTTTGTGGCAAGCCATTCCTTCACTACCTTATTAGGCGCCTGGCTGTCTATATTGATTAGAAGTCCATTACTTTTTCTTACAGCCACAAGATCATATTTTGTTTTTCTATTTGGAGTTCCAGGCTCATCCAGCCACACATCGCAGCCCGGTATAAGAAGTTCTTTGCATCTTCCTGTATTCTTAACATGAACTGTCTCCTTTTGACCATTCACCTCGACCTCAGCGATAAAACGATTAGGCCTCTTTATGAATTTCGCTGGT
>JAILGL010000020.1 GCA_024696825.1 Lachnospiraceae bacterium | reverse complement strand
TTTTTTCCTGTGTAATATTCATTTTCATATTCAACTGTTGGGTGGTTATTTTTAATATGCTTTAACTGAAACCAATGTTTCTTTCTCTTTAATTCAGGCTTGCTGTTTTTATTCCTTTTTCTGGAAACTGCAATAGTAAATCTAAACATTGAAATACTGCTTGCAAGTGTAATTATAAAAATCCAGGGAAGAATAAGTAAGCCTATAAATCCATTTTTATTTTTATCCATTTAAGTGTTCCTTTACTTGGTCAAAAATCCTATTTACTCCAAGAATAATAGCATTTTTTTAAATGTATGTAAAATCATTTTATTGTATTTTAGGGCTTTTGGTCAATTTTTGTTTTTTGTTCATTAAGTCTTTTGGGCCGTAGACAGAGAAATTTATTTGTGTTATAAATTGCACCGATGAGAAAAATTGTTAGCTTTGATCTATTGGTTTTGAAAGGAGATACAATTATGAGAGAATATTATCCTCTTACAGCTGCACAAAAAATGCATCACAAATGGATAATGGATTACAAGACTCAGCAGGTTTCAGGAGTAAGCGTTGTAGTTTCACTTCAGGTTCCTCTTGATTTTAAAATCTTGGAGAAATGCATAAAGCTTGAGTATGAGCGTTATGGCTGCATGAGAATCAGAGTAACAAAACCTGATAAGGATGGTAATTCCAAGCAGTACATTGTAAAAAATGATGAGCGAGAAATACCACTTATGGATTTGAGATATCTTGGAAGTATAAAGGCAGCAGATGATTATCTTCAGAAAAAGGCCTATGAAACCTTCGATGGAGACAATATTCCTCTTTGCGATATCTCCCTTATACATTTACCGGAGGGCTATAACGGCTTCTTCATCCATATGGATCACAGACTTATAGATTCCTGTGGTTTAGTAATTATGGTTGAGGATATTATAAAGCTCTATTCACATTTCCGTTTTGGTTCAGAGTATCCTGAAGACTTAGCAGACTTTAAAACAGTACTTCTTAAGGATTTAAAGAAAGCCTCTAATGAAAAGCGTTTCATGAAGGACAAGAAGTTTTGGGATGACCAGTTAGATACCCTTGGAGAGCCCCTTTACTCTGATATTAAGGGTAAGAGTATCTTAGAGGCTGCAAGAAAGAAGCATAAGAAAAAGAGTCTTCGCGCAGCAGATATAGAAATGGATAATTTAGATGTCAAGGTAAAGGATTATTATCTGGAATGGGAGCCTACCAAAAATGTATTGGCATTTTGTATGAATCATAATCTTTCCATGACAAATCTTCTTTTACTGATTATGAGAACCTATCTTTCAAAGGTAAATGATAATCAGAAGGATATAACAATTCAAAACTTTATTTCCAGGCGTTCAACTCACGATGAGTGGACCTCCGGCGGAAGCAGAACCATAATGTTTCCTTGCCGTACGGTAATTGAGCCGGATACAGATTTCCTAACTGCGGCCTATGAAATTCAAAATATTCAGAACCGCATTTATATGCATAGTAATTATGATCCTGATTACATTGTAGAGGAAATGAAGAAGAGATATAAAACACCTGAGCATACATCCTATGAAAGCTGTTATCTTACCTATCAGCCAATGCCTGTTAAGATAAACAGTCCTCATCTTGATAACTTTAATGTCCATGCAAAATGGTTTGCAAATGGAGCGGCTACCAAGAAAATGTATCTTACGGTTTCACATACACCTGATGGCGGAATGTGTTTTTCATACCATTATCAGACAGCATGCTATGACGAGCATGATATGGAATTACTTTACTATTACATGATGAGAATATTATTTAAAGGAATTGCAGAGCCGGATATGACCATCGGCGAGATTATTAAGGAGGTTTAATTATGTCAAATGAAAAGAAATTTAAGGAAATAATTGCACAGTATTCAAAGGTTAAGCCAGAGGAGATGACTGATGAAATGAGATTCCGTGAGGATCTTGGGTTTACCTCTCTCGACTTTATGTCTTTTTTAGGAGAACTTGAGGATTCATTTGATATCGAGCTGGAAGAGGAAAATGCAGCTTCAGTTTATACTATTGGTGAAGCTCTTGACCTTATGAATAAGCTTATTGAAGAGTAAGTTAATAACGAATGTCTAATGTCTTGATTTTACGAAGGGAGACTTAAAAATGCTAGTACGCGATTTAATAGAAAATAGTGTGGAAAAATATGCCGAAATACCTGCTGTAAAATGGCTTGAAAAAAAGGTAATTAAGGAAAGAAGCTATAAAGAATTAGGTGAGAATATTAAGGCTTTAAGATGTGGCCTTAAGGCAGAGGGCTTTGAAGATGCACACATAGCATTTATAGGCGCAAGCTCGGTATATTGGATTGAAAGCTTTATAGCGGTAATATCAGGTGGAAATGTTTCTGTTCCTCTTGATTTCGGACTTCCAAAGGAGGATTTAATAGAGCTTATAAACCGTTCTGATGCCACAGGAGTATTTTTAAGTCCTAAGAAAAAAATCATGGTTGAGGAAATTATTAAAGAGTGCCCAAAGGTTAAGAAAATCTGGCTTTTAACAGATGATGAGGTAGAGGGAGATAAAATCCTTGACTCCTATACAGCCCTTAAAAATAAGGGTGTAAATAAGGAGGATGTACCTGCTCCTAAGGAAGACAAGCTTGCCACTATAATGTTTACCTCAGGAACCACTGGAAAGAGTAAGGGCGTTATGCTTACTCAGGAGAATTTTGCCACTAATGTTGAGGCAGTTTCTTACTCAAGAGAACCTGGAATGATAATGATGAGTGTACTTCCCATACATCACGCCTTTTGTCTTGTTATGGACTGGTTTAACGGTTTATCAAAGGGTGCCAGTGTGTGCATAAATGATTCTCTTATGCATTTAGTTAGAAATATGGGAATATATAAGCCACATGTAATGCTTATGGTTCCACTTATGATTGAGACCATATATAAAAAGCTTGCTTCAGTGGATGCATCAGTTCCAAAGGCAGCAGTTAAGGCTAATGTGTTTGGTGAAAACCTGGATACAATTTTTACAGGTGGAGCACATTTAGAGCCATTTTATATAGAGAAATTCAAGGAATATGGAGTGGATATTTATGAGGGCTATGGTATGAGTGAATGCTCCCCCGTAATATCTGCCAATATGCCTGAAGCCCATAAGGCAGGGTCTATAGGAAAGCCTGTTTCCAACGCAGAGGTTAAATTTATAGATGGAGAAATAGTTGTTCGCGGCACCAGTGTAATGCTTGGTTATTACAATATGCCTGAGGAAACTAAGGAAACCTTAGTGGACGGCTGGCTTCATACAGGTGATAAGGGATATATGGATGAAGACGGATTTTTATATATAAATGGTCGAGTTAAAAACCTTATTATTCTTTCAAATGGTGAAAATATTTCTCCAGAGGAAATCGAAGGAAAGCTTGCCCTTAATCCTCTTATTTCAGAGGTGGTTATAACAGGCGAGAACAATGCCCTTACAGCAAGAATCTTTCCTGACAGGGATTATGCCAAGCTTAAAGGAATAAGCGAGGAAGAAATTAAGATAAAGCTTCAGAAAATAATAGATGAGTTTAATAAGACACAGCCGGCCTATAAGCATCTTGTAGGACTTGTAGTTAGAAACAATCCATTTATAAAGAACTCCACCAGAAAGATTAAAAGGCAGGAGGTTCTTGTAGACGAGGCTATGGACTAAGATATAAATAAATAAAAAAAGATATATAAAGTATATCCGGCGTTCTTTAGCATGCTGCCATGGAATGCCGGATATTTTTTGCCTTTGTGTCAAGAGTCGCTGCATTAGACCTCTGGGTTTATACTTTTATATTTCATATTTTTATGTTATTATACAAGGGTTAGGAAGAGAAAATTGGATAGTCTTAAAGAGGTATGGAATATTTGATTAAGACTTAAGTTTTTGTAGAAAGAGAGAGATTTTTATGGGTGATAAAGATAAGGAATATGAAGATATATGCACTATGTGCAACAGACCTGAAAGCGTTGCAGGCAGCATGCTTAAGCTGCCTAATAATATGACTGTATGTATGGATTGCTTACAGACTGCATTTAATTCAATGGGGAATTTCCCGGGACTTTCAGGCATAGACCTTCAGAATTTTACAATTCCCGGAATGCCTACTGATTCAGGAAATGATACTGAGGCTTTAAATGAGTTTTTGAATAGCCTTGGAAATAATACAAGCGATACAAGCTCTGATAAAGAAAAGATTTCTGGAGATTCTAAAGAGGGCGATGAAGGTGATGATAAGGATAAGAATAAGGATGATGAGGATGATAAGAAGGGTATACCTCTTGGAAGTATATTTAACTTAGGTTCCTTCCCTGGTTTTATGTCCTTTGGAGATACACCTGACAAACAGAAGGTTAAGAAGAGAAAGAAAGATAAAAAGAAAAAAGAATATGAGCCACTGGAGTTAAAGACTCTTCCTGCTCCACATAAGATTAAAAAGCTTTTAGATGAGTATGTGGTAGGTCAGGAAAAGGCTAAGAAGGTTATGAGTGTAGGTGTTTATAACCATTATAAGAGAATTCTTGCAGAAGAGGCCATTCTTGAAAATGAGGAGAATGGAGAGGAAATAATTTCTGATGGCGTGGATATAGAGAAGTCCAATATGCTTTTAGTAGGACCTACAGGCTGTGGAAAAACATTTCTTGTAAAGACTCTTGCGAAGATATTAAGAGTGCCACTTGCAATTACCGATGCCACAACCCTTACAGAGGCAGGCTATATCGGTGATGATGTAGAAAGTGTGCTTTCTAAGCTTCTTGCAGCAGCAGATAATGATGCGGATCTGGCTGAAAAGGGAATCGTATTCATTGACGAAATCGATAAGATAAGCAAGAAGAAAAATACCAATAGCAGAGACGTAAGTGGAGAGTCAGTACAGCAGGGACTCTTAAAGCTTTTAGAGGGTAGCGAGGTAGAGGTGCCTGTAGGCTCAACCAGTAAAAATGCCATGGTTCCACTTACAACTATCGATACCACAAACATTTTATTCATCCTCGGTGGAGCCTTCCCTGAGTTAGATAAGAATATTAAGGCCAGACTTACAAAGCAGTCTCAGATTGGTTTTAAATCTGATCTTAAGGATAAATATGATGATGACAATATTCAGTTACAGGTAACTGTGGAGGACTTAAGAGAATTCGGTATGATTCCTGAATTTTTAGGACGTATACCTATTATCTGTCCACTTGAATCCATGACAGTGCCTATGCTTAAGCGAATTCTCACTGATCCGAAAAATGCAATTTTAAAGCAGTATGAAAAGCTTCTTTCCTATGATGAGGTAAAGCTTGTATTTGACGACAGTGCAGTGGAGGCCATAGCAGAAAAGGCTGTTGAGAGAAAGACCGGTGCAAGAGCCTTAAGAGCTATTATAGAAGAGTTTATGTTAGATATCATGTATGAAATTCCTAAGGATGACATGATAGGAACAGTTACAATTAACAGAGATTATATTGAGGGAAAAGGATCACCTGTAATCGAAATGAGAGGAGAGTAAAAGTGCCTCAAAGCCCCTGTTAGCAACGTCTAACAGCAATTTAGTGCTTGCATTTTTTTCGAGGCTGTTATATAATGACTCTAGATGGACAAATATTAGTTAAAAGGAGGAAATGCAAATGGCATACGTTATTGGTGATGATTGTATTAGCTGTGGTTCTTGTGCAGGTGGATGTCCTGTAGGAGCTATTTCTGAAGGAGAAGCTCATTATGAGATAGATGCAGATGCTTGTATTAGTTGTGGAGCATGTGCAGGTACATGTCCTGTAGGAGCTATTTCAGAGGGCTAATTAATTGTAATTATTGTGTTAGTTTAATTGGTTGAAATTTAAAAGACAGCTTTAGGGCTGTCTTTTTTTTGGGCATATTTTTCTGTTAGATTTATACTGTTGTTTTTCATATCACGAAACCTATCGAAAATGTAAATAGTTAAACAACGAAAAACCCCTCCCAAATGCATAAAAAAGTTTCTTGAAGAAGCAAGTAATGGTTGAAAAAATGGCGGTTTTTTATTATAATTGTGATATAAAGGGGCAAAATGCAACTTTAGTAACTTGATATACTGGGATTTGTGTGATAAGGAGATGACTATGGGTAGATATGAGGATAGTGTAAAGCTTGCCCAGATCAGGCAGCTTGTAACAGAAAAAAAGTATAATAAAGCATCAGGATTACTTAGAACCATTGGTGTTAAGCAGATCAATGCAGCCAGAGATTTGAAGGCTTGTGCCCTTACATATTCAAAGGTTGGACAGTACCAGTTATCCAGAGAGCTTTACGAAAAACTCTATAAGAAGGAAAAGTCTAAGCTTAATCTTCAGCAGTTAGTATATGTGTGTATAAAATTAAAAGATTTTGATGATGCTACATTTTATTATGGACAGTTTGCAAATATGAGCAAGAGCAAACGCGACAATCTCATACTCTACTATCGTATTCAGCAGGCGAAGGGGGCTCCGGTAGAGGAACTTATAAGCATTCTTGAAGATCTTAAGGAAGAAGAGTATCTTGAGGAATGGGCTTATGAGCTTGCAAAGCTGTATCAGAAGGCTGGTCGTAATGAGGACTGTAGAAAAGAGTGCGAAAACATTAAGACCTGGTTTGGTACAGGTGAGATAGTTGAGAGAGCTACATTACTCCTTACCTACCTTAAGGTTAATGCGAATCTCCCTGATTATAGGGATAAGGATTATACCATTAAGGAAGAGGCTCCTAATCCATTAGATACAGGTACTATACCGCCTCTTGATCCTGAGATTTTAAAGGCTGAAAGAAGGGCTGAGAAGGAGAAAAAGAGACGTAGGAAAGAAGATAGAGAAGCATTTCTCATTGCTGATTCAGAGGAGGGATTCCTTGATGATGACTTCCTTAAAGAGCTTGAGGCTATGAACCTGGAATTAGAACAGGAACAGGCTCTTGCAGCTGAAAAGGAGGGTGAGAATGAAGTTAAGAATACCGAAGATGAAAACACTACTGGTAGTGAAGAAAAAGCTGGGGAAGCAGAAGGTTCTGTTGAAGCTTCCAACCAGGAAGATAAAGCTGATACCCTTGAAGAAGAAAAAGAAAATGCTTTATCAGATAGCAATCCATCCGGGGAAGAAGGGGAAGAAGGTACTGGCTCTGACTATTCCGGGGAGGAAGGTGCTAATCAAGAATCTGGGGCTGAAGAAGCCACAGAAGCCGGGGAAGAAGTCTCCGATACAAACAGCAACAACCCTGCTGAAGAAGCTTTACAATCTCTTGCTAAAGCTGGCGCCGGTGGGGATGAAGGTGACGGTTCCAATTCTGAATCTGAAGAAAAAATTGAATCGTTCCCGATAGAAGCACAGCAGAAATTCATCGGTGATTCCGAGTCAGGAACAGGTATTACGCAGGATCTTTCAAAGGAGATATCTGCTATTATGGATAACTTAGATTCTGAGGAGGTTACTGAGGATAAGCCTAAGGAACCAGAGGTTGAGGCCCCTGTGGGAATGAGCGAGATTAATCCTAATGATACCGGTGATATTATAAGTGCTGCAGCAGCTAATGCAGGTGAAACTATGGATAAAGTAGCTGAGGCTGCAAGTGATGCTATGGATGAAGCAGCTGATAATGCTGATGAAGCCATGGATAAGGCTTTTAGCCTATTTAAATCTGACGATGATGAGGCAGAAGATGCAACAGCTACTGAGGCTGCAGAGGCAGTTAGTGCTGAGGAAAAAGGTGAAGAAAAAACGGAGGATAGTGATATGAGTCAGTTTGATAATGTAATGCCAGAGCCTGATTTACCAGAGTCAAAGCAGGTTAAGCCTAAGAAGAGAGGCGGTCTTTTCGGATTTGGAAAGAAGAAAAATGTAGATGAAGTAGCTGAAGAAGCTACTCCAGCAGTAGATGATAACAAGCTTAGGGAAGGTGAACTTCCTACATCAAAGGCAATTCATAAGGGAATAGGAGATATCCTTACTCTTATTAGAGGTGAGCTTGAGCCAACTAACTACGTACTTGCAGGAACAGGAGATGAAAGAATTCTTGGTATCTCAAAGAAGATTGTTAGAATTATGAATCAGAAGGGATTCCTTTCATCTACCAGGATAGCTCTTATTAAGGCTGAGCAGTTGAATAATATAGATTTGAACACTGCCAAGGAACAGCTTAAGGGTGGATGCTTACTTATTTCAGATGCATCAAAGCTTATGTTCTCAAAGACTCAGGAAATAATTAATATTATGGATGAGTTTGCAGGAGATTTCTGTGTAATCTTATCTGATGACGGAGATACACTTGATTCATTATTCAAGGTTACACCTGCTCTTTCAAGTCGCTTCCAGTACGTTATTGATGTAACTCAGTACGGACCTGCAGAATATATGTAATGATATATGATATAGAGTGACTTATATAAAGATAGTTATAATTTAATGGGAAGAATACTGATAAGAGGAATGTTATGAAAAAGTTTTTAAAGGTGATACTTAGTATTACCTTAGTTATGGCGCTCTTTATAAGTAATTACACCTATTTGAGCGCTTCTAATGAGAAGAGTTTTAGTAAGCTTATTTCTAAGATTGATTCATCAGATTGTATGAATAATTATTTTGGATTTATTGATGATAACGAGGTTATCCAGCTGGCAAATGATATTAAAACTGTATATTGCATTGATAAATTTCAGGATGATTTATCATATGATATTATAGCTGCATCTTCATACTTAAAGCATGGAGATGTATCAGCTAATGATTATGTTGATATCAGAGAAGAATTTTATGAGTATAATCTTGATGAGATTATTGACATTAATAATGGACTTTATTGTTTTAAAGTTAAGGGTAATGAATTAAAGGAAATGCTTGAATATAGCGCTTCCTGCTATAATTATGTTGATGAAGCCGAGGTTGTTTCAGAGGCTTCAGTAGAACCTGTAGAAAGTGAAGTAGTAACTGACGAGGCTGCAGAGCCTGTAGAAAGTGAAGCTACTACTGACGAGGCTATTAGTCCTGAGGCAACTGATTCAGAGCCTGTAGAAGGTGAAGCTGCAACTGATGCAGTAGTAAATGCGAAACCTCTCATTGATGAAAGCTGGGAGGGAAAGCTTGATAATGTAAGTATATTTGATGGTATTGAATATACCATTGATACTACAAAACCGGCAAGATATACAGTTGATGGTGAACTTAATTCTGATAGTGAAAGAATTACAGAATATACCATTAATGGAGAAAAGCCGGATAGTGACAAAACCTATCTTTTGGTAACTGACAGCTATCCTGACATTCCATTGTTTGAGAAATTTACACAGGACAGAGTTTGGCATGATGATGCTTCAAGCTATAGAAAATATGCCATTAGTTATCTTGAGGGTATTGCAGAGATTGATAATGTTTTTGCAGTTCCTGACTTTAACTTTTATGTAAAGTTTAATGATAACGTAAAATATGAATTTACAACAGGTGCACAGTCCTACGATTTTACTCAGGACAAGGATTGGATTATGGGAGCTGAAACTTCTGATAAGGGATATATAAAATATCAGCTTTCCTTTGGAGACAGCTTTTATTCAGCGGTTCATGAGGTTGATACAGTAGGACCATCCCTTGTAGTAAGTCAGAAGCAGGTAGAAGGTAAGGCTAACCAGACTGAAATATATCTTCGCGCCAGTGACAGAGCGGGTATATCTTCCGTCAAATATGTGGTAGGAAAGTATAGTATTAACAGCTCTATCTGGAATACAGCTAATAAGATAAAGGGTAATTTTACTGTCAGTGAGAATGCTATTTATTCTATTCTTGCTACAGATGAGAATTATAATAGAACCATTAAGTATATTAAAATTAACTGCATTGATTCTAATTTCATAGAAAAGCCTGTAGTTAATGAATTTACTAATACTTCTAATGTTATTTCCGGAACTGCCATAGCAGAGGGTGTTATCGGAATCGAGACTGAGAATTACATTTATAGAACTACTTCAGATGCAAGTGGTAATTTTAGTTATAAGATTCCATATCAGGATGCAGGCAAGGTTTTATATGTATTTGCTGAGGATAATAAGGGTAACATTAGTGAGAGAACTGCTGTGGATGTAGTTCGTAATGGCCCTAATAAGCCGACGGTTAACGCTATTAGTTCCAATTCCAAAAATGTAACGGGAAAGATTAATGATGAATATGCTTATCCAATGCTTTTGGTTAATAATAAAGAGTTGTTTATTATGTCTGGTAATACTACAGATTTCTATAAAAAGTCTAAGCTTTATAATTCGTCATATACGGTAAAGCCTGTAAATGTTACATTTGAGGATGATGGTTCATTTACCTTTAAGACCTCACATACGCTTCTTTCAACAGATACGGCAGTGCTTTATACCATAGATATAAAGGGCAGAGTAAGTGCAGGTACTACAGCTACTATAACTGCTAAGAAGCCTGTAAAGCCAACAGTTGATGCAAGTACTGTGACTAATAAATCTAAGAAGATTACAGTATATGAGAATGAACCTTGTACAGTTTATGCTAAAGTTAATAAAAAGACCTATACTCAGACTCAGAGTACTTATGATTCAAAGCTTGAGTTATATGCATTTAAGATAAATATTCCTAGAACGGATTCCGGCGTTAAGATTAAAATATACGGTAAGAATTCCATAGGAAAGAGTACAGTGCTTACGGTTAAGAAAACTGAGGCTGTGCCGGACACACCTGTTATAACCAGTGTATCTGCAGGTAAGAAATATGTTAAGGGCAAGGTTCATATAGTAGGTAAGGATAAGAAGAGTACAGTTAAGAATACTAAGACTAAAGTATTTGTCTGGTTTGCAGGAAAGAAATATACTGCTAAGGTTTATAAGAGCGGTAAATTCACTGCTAAGACTAAGAAGGCCCTTAAGAGTCGTAAAAAGGTAACTGTTCAGGCTCAGAATCTGAATGGAAAGAGCTTAAAGACCAAGGTAAAGGTGTCTTAAAGAAGTAGAATTATAAAGTGATTAATAAATAAAATAATAAACAAAAAAATAGATGAAGCTCTAGCTAAGAGCTTCATCTATTGCTTTATTAAGTGGAAGAGTTGCAGGAAGTGCAAATCTTCCATTTTTTAATATGTCTATGGTTTCGCCATTTTTCTTTATAACTACTACATCTCCCAGTTCACTATAAGGAATGGTAATGTCTGTATGACAGTTAAAATAAGCATTTTCCGGATCTGTTTTTCTTTTGATGGAGCAGGTATTATCCTTTGCTATCATCTGTTTACCATCCGGATTATAGGTTATAAGATCTTCCTCGTGAGAGAAGCAGGTATCTCCTACGGCAAAATGTGGTCCTTGTTTTTCTGTAATAAGAATAGGCATAAGAGGAAGAATGTTATATTTTAATGCCATTTTATAGGCTTCTGTATTAGTTCCTATGGCAAATTCTCCCATTGGAAGACTTGCATGGTTATGTAAGATATTATCAAATATGTATTTCTGTCCTTCCGCCTCATTATTAAAATTTGAACAGCTGTAATCTATTACCATTCCATCCTTAAAGTGTAAGGTAAGGTCTGTATAACGAAGGCCGTTTAAGTATATATCCGTTACATTTAAAACCCCTGTAGTACCCTCTAAAACAGGAGATGTAAATACTTCTCCCAGAGGGATATTTACGTCTGCAAGACAGTTTTCAAAGGCCGTTTCTTTTTCGGGATTATTAGGTGTATTAATGGAAACATAAAGGTCGGTTTTATTCTTATCATGACCGGTTATATGTACCTTTTCTGCCTGATCTAAGGCCTTTATAAGTTCTGTCTGAATAGATTCATATTCTTCGATATCAAGGGTATTAATTCTTACGGTATCATCAAATATATCCTTATAATCCTTGCCGATTGCAGGTATTGGATAAGCTATTATAGAAAAGCTTGTAGTGTCTCCCGGAATATATTTATTCACAAGAGCTGCATATTTGGCACGGTATTTTCTATATAGTTTTTCGGTTTCTAAAGAATATGAGGAGGCTGTTTTCTTAAGTATAGGAGAAGGGTTATCCTCGCCAAATACCTCCATAACCGCAGGGCCTGCATAGCAAAGAGCCTCTGTTTTAAGTTCCTCATAGGTGTGTTCAGATATATCAAGCTTTCTAAAAATATAGGCTTTATCCATTACAAAATAATTATCGAATCTGTGATCATAGTCGTATTGAGGGTTTGGTGAGGTTGATTGAACGCCTACCTTAAAGCCTGGTGTTTTATTAGAGAGATTTGAATATGCTCTGTAAATTACAGCATCAAGCCCCATTTCCTTAAATTGTTTAACTTCTTCTCTAACGATTCTCTCAAAACCAATATTATAGCGTATATTAACGGTTTTCTTAGTATCAAGTGGAAGGTCATAGAGAATAAATCCTTTTTTATAACCTTCAGTAAATGTTCTTGCCAGAGATGAGATTTTTTCATCTGACATTTCATTTAGATGCTTTGCAGTTTCAATCTCATTATTACTAATATAATCGCCATATCTGTAAAGGTAACGAAGGTCAGTAAGGTCTGAATTCATAACCATATCCAGGCAAAAAGTATTAGTATTGGTAAACTGTGTGGCAACTCTTTCTGAAACTGTTATATCTGAGTAGTCAGATACATAATAATAAAGGACTTCCTTAATATCTGCGAAGGTAGTTCCCTTAGATTCAAGGAGGAAGTAAATCTCCAAAAATGTTTCTGCCACATGAGTCAGCATGCGAATATTTTTTTCAAAAGCAAAGGGAATGGTTTCCTTTATTTCTGTAAAAAGTATTAAAAGCAGGGAAGAGATACTTTCTTCTAAGTCTTCCTCCTTATAAAAGCTGATAGTATAATCAGGATTTAAAAAGGATTTCTCATAGGCTTCTGGCATAATGCCTTCGTAGAGAGATTTATTAATATCTTCAAGAGTTTCTAAATCTGCATTTAAAATATCCATCTTAAATATATCGTAAAGTGATATAAGATATGAGGACATTTCATGCAGAATTTCATGATATTTAAAATCCTCTGCAGTGGCCGTAGAAGCTTTAATTTCAGCAATTCTTTCAAAGGCCGAAGTAAGTCTCTCTTTGTATTCATCTGTGTTATAATTTAAGCTTTCCATTTCTTTCTATATTCTCCTGGTGATATCCCTTCAAATTGTTTGAAGAGTCTTGAAAAATAATTAGGGTCAGGTATACCGCAGTTACCACCGATATCTTCAATTTTTTCATTGGTAAAGCGAAGCATACTTTTAGCCTTGGTTATTCGCTGGTACTTGATATAGTTACCCACTGATAAATCATACTCTTGTTTGAAAACCTTGGCAAGTTGATATTTGTTAATATCAAAATGATCTGACAGGGTTGCAAGACTTAAATCCTCAACAAAATGCTCATCTATGTAGCGCTTAATAATAGGCACATTATAGGTGGCACTGGTGCTTGCAACATAGGCCTTATTAGGGCGTGAGTACTCCATAATATTTGCAAGAAGCTCAGCTAAGGCTGCATTAATATTCATATCGCGAGAATGTTCCTTAGAACTTGCGATGAGATATATTCTGTCCACTATTCGTGAGAATGGTATGATTTTATCAGGTGCAAAGACAGGCTTCCCACCTTTTTCTACATAACGGTTAAATATATTTGCCACCGTTGGTCCATTAAAATGTATCCATGAAATCTCCCATGGATCCTTGTTGCTAGTATAATGACAATAAGGCTGTTGACAGTTTATAAAGGCGCACTCCTTCTCCTTTAAGGTGTAGGTGTGGCCGTTACATTTTACATGTCCTGACCCACTTATTACATAAAAGAACAGATAAGAATTCATATGAGAACGACAGCTCTCAAAGGCAGAAGTAGCCTTTAAGGTTCCTGTTTCCTGCAGATACAAAAGGTTATCCTTTGCAAAGTGGGAGGGCGTGTAGATAATTCGCTTGGAATTGTCATCGATATCAATTCTTGTAGCAGTCATATCGAGTATTCCTCCTCATAATATTAGTATATATTTTTTTCTGAAATAATCTTTTTTAATTATAGCACAAAATTGTTGAAAGTAAAACAAAAATATTATAAATATAGTGAGTTTTTACTGGATGTATGATATAATATAGTTTGGCTTATTTTGTGAAAAATCAAGTGCAAACAGACTATGAACAGATGGGATAAATAAAGGCGGAGGTACTAGTGAAAAGTAGTGTTAATCTACCTGTCCGTGAGGCAGGTCTTAGTGAGGATGATATAAAGGTTCATGAAGGGTATATGAAGGAAGCCCTTAAGCAGGCGAAAAAGGCCTATGCTAATGGGGATGTTCCTGTAGGCTGTGTTATTGTAAGAGACGGTAAGATAATAGCCAGAAGCTATAACAAAAGAAATAAACTTAATTCCTCCTTAGGACATGCAGAAATACTTGCCATAAAAAAGGCTTGTAAAAAGGTGGAGGACTTTAGATTAGATGACTGCTCCATGTATGTAACCTTAGAACCCTGTCAGATGTGTGCAGGAGCCATAATTCAAGCCAGAATAAAAGAGGTCTATATAGGTGCCATGAATCCTAAGGCAGGATGCGCCGGCAGTATTATAGACATTCTTCATATAGATACATTTAATCATATGCCATACACTCTTACGGGGGTATTGGAAGAAGAGAATTCAAAGCTTTTAAAGGATTTTTTTAAGGCGATGAGAAAGGGAAATATTTAATTTAAAATGAGTAAAAAGAAAAGCTATATAATCAATATTATATTTATGCTTGTGCTTATTATAGTTGTATTATATGTGCTTCTTAGAGGAAAGGATGTTGACAGTATATTAGCTGCTCTTAAGAATGCAGATAAAAAATATATACTAATTTGCGTGGCATTTATAATAGGTCAGTTTATGCTGCAATCCCTGTCCATATACATATTATTCAGGGTTTTTGGATATAGGGTTCCATATCTTGAAAATTTCAGAAGTACACTTGTAGGTTATTTTTATAATTCCATAACCCCTTCAGCAGGTGGTGGACAGCCTATGCAGGTATTTTATTTTAGGGATTATGATGTGCCTATAGGGGCCTCGGGAGTAGCACTTTTACTTTGGACTACAATTTATAAGGTGGCACTTTTAGTAATTCAGGTGGTGCTCTTAATATTTAAAAGAGACTTTATATTTAGCTCTCTTGGAGCCTATAGCTGGATGTATTTTCTGGGTATGGGTGTAAATATTTTTAATACAGTTTTATATTCAGTGGTGGTTTTCTGGCCAACCAGTGTAAGAAGTATAGTGGACCTTGTTATGAAGCTTGTTAAAAAACTTAGGTTTATAAAGCATCAGGATAAGATTAGAGCAAAGATTGAAAGCGTGCTTGATAACTATGCAGAGTGCTCCAAATATATTTCCAGAGACAGTAAATATATGCTGATTATTCTGCTTATAACCATCATTCAGAGATGTATATTTTTCCTTATCGGATGGGGAAGTATAAGGGCTCTTGGATATACTAATGTAAGTGTTATAGATGCATTTATACTTCAGAGTCTGGTGTCAGTTTGTATAGATATTATGCCGGTTCCAGGTGGTGCAGGCATGAATGAAAGCTTTAATGTAAAAATGTTTGGAAGGTATATAGGTGCCGAGGGCTCCCTTTCTGCAATGCTTATAAACAGGGGAGTTACATTTTACATAATGCTTATTATATGCGCGGGAGTTGCCATATATGTGCATATGAGACATACCCGTAAAAGTGCAGAAAAAGCGGAGCTTAAGAGAAAAAGGAAAGAGGCGAAAAAGAAAGGAAAAAGTTCATGAGTATAGAAAAATTAGCAGCAGTTGAGAGAAATGTTAATAAAGTAATTAAGGGTAAGGAAAATGTAGTGAAAAAGGTTCTAGCAGCGGTGCTTGCAGGTGGACATATTCTTATGGAGGATATTCCTGGAGTTGGAAAAACTACCCTGGCTACAACCTTTGCGAAGGCCCTTTCACTGGATTATAAGAGAGTTCAGTTTACACCGGATGTACTTCCAAGTGATATCTTAGGTTTCTCTATGTATAATTCAGGAACCAAGGAATTTGAATACAGGGCAGGATCTATTTTTTGTAATCTGTTTTTGGCGGATGAGATTAACAGAACTTCACCTAAAACTCAGTCAGCTCTTTTAGAGGTTATGGAGGAGAGAACAGCCACAGTAGACGGCGTTACAAGACCTCTTCCAGATCCATTTATAGTTATTGCTACAGAGAATCCTTATGGTTCTTCAGGAACTCAGATGCTTCCGGAATCACAGCTGGACCGTTTCATGGTTTGCCTTTCCATGGGCTATCCTGAGCACACAGATGCAGTCAATATCTTAAAGGGTAATTCTCAGAATCTCATAAGTACAGTAGAAGCAGTAATTAATATAGATGAGATTATAGAAATTAGAAAAATGGTTAACGATATGTATGTTCACGATGAGATTTATGAATATATAGTTAATCTTGTAGAGGAAACCAGAAGAAATGATTTGTTCTCTATGGGCGCAAGTCCTCGTGGAACCATTGCCATGTTAAATATGGCTAAGGCCATGGCAGTGCTTGATAATAGAGATTATGTCAATGCAAAGGATGTTCAAAATGTTGTTAAGGACACTCTCGGCCACAGAGTTAAGCTTGGACAGAGAGCAAGGGCACAGGGCATGAATATGGATACAGCCATGGCGAAGCTTATAGAGGCTGTAGATGCACCAAGAGCGTAAGGGTTAGAAAAAAGATTTATTTGCAAACAGGAAAATCAAGCATTAAGACTTCAAGGAATCAGGCTTAAATATTATGAAAGGAGGGTACAAATGGTTAAAAACCGAAGATTAATAAAAGTCCATATTTTTAAAATAATAACCTATTGTATTCTCTTAGGTTTGGTTTCATGGTTTTATTTTTTCCTAAGAAGTCATTTGTTTCTCATGCTTCTAATTCTCATGATTATAACAGTGCCTCTTTCCATAGTTGCAGGTATGTATCTGTCTAGGAGAATAGATATAGATTTAAACTGTGCAGAAAAGGATATTATCAAAAATACTGAAAGCTATGTGGGAATAATTATTAAAAATCCTACCTACCTTATGACTATGAATGTTAAGGTTTTACTGGAGGCAGAAAATGAATTTTACAACAGTAAAAATACTCTTGAGATAGCTCTCCCTTGTAGAATACATGGGAATTACGAGATGATGCTTCCTGTCAACCTAAGTAGATGTGGAATAGTAAATTATTCCGTAAAAAAGATATATGTATTAGATTTGGTGGGCTTTATAGAATATAAGAAAAATGTGGATGTAAAACGTAGTGTTAATGTTTTTCCAGAGGCTGAAACCGAGTACAGACAGAAGGCTGGCGAGGTTGGCGGCGGTAAAACTGAGACTGATGAAACCAACAAAAAGGGTCACGATTTCTCTGATGTATCTGATGTTAGAGAATACATTCCAGGTGACCGTTTAAATAGTATTCATTGGAAGCTTTCTGCTAAAAAGGACGATCTTATGGTTAAGGACAGGGTTAGTATGTCCGACGAACAGATGGTAGTTTTAGTGGATCTTGCCGGTGATAATGAAGTGGTAGATGAGGTTCTTTCCCTTGGCTATAACGTGGTAGACAGCTTAGTAAATGACGGAATATTTGTTAAGCTCATGTGGTGGAAGGAAAAGGAATTTGAATTTGAAACCAGAAAAATACTTTACAGAGAGGACTTGAAAGAAGCCTATACAGATATGTATGAGGCAGATATTTACGAATCCAATGATAAGATTAGTGAGTATATTTCAGGAGTAATGCCTGAGCTTAGAGCCTATGTACGGATTTGCTATAAGGAGGGAAAAGTCGATGCAGTGGTTGAAGAGACTATTTGATTTCCCTCAGGATGATATAGAAATCTGTGAGGGAATTACGGTGACAAGCTCCGTATATGAGATAAAGGAAAAGCGCCTGCTTACAATGCTTCTAAAGGGAATCATAGTATACCTTTTAAGTATGGGTGCTGTGGGGAGTTATCTCACCTGTGTGGGCAGTGAATGCCATATGCTGGCACTTAATATAGTGATATTTGTATCAGCTATTATCTGTTCACTTTTATATTACAATGTATGGGTTGAAAATATAGGATACATTATATTTTTCTCCTTATTTGCAGCTCTTATGTATCTTTTCAGAGATTATATCAACAGTGGTTTCTACTCTGTTGTTAACGATTCCCTGGAAAGTGCCGCTGATTTTTTTGAGATGAGAGGCTTCACTCAGTATAACGAAAAAATCTCGGATACACGCCTTGCCATAACCATAATGGCCATGTTTGTAGGTGTGTTTATAAATATTGTGTTAAACAATTACATTTCCCGTACCATGAGATATATAACAGCATCCATAATTATATTTACTATAATTTTGTTTCCTTTATATCTCGGTTTAGAACCAAGTACCATCTATGCAGTAATGCTTTTTACAGGACTTTTAATGAGTTTCTTTATGAAGTCCGGACAGCATTTCAGAATGCATAGAAATGAAAATGTATATAGAAAAGAAAAATGGGGACTTACATACATTAAGGATTATAAATCCATGTTACAGCTCTTTATACTGTCTCTGATAATAATTCTTATATTTGTAGGTGCCATGAATATAATTGTTCCAAAGAAGGATTTCGCTAAGAATTCTCAGGATGTGTCCTATAAGAAAAAGACTATGGATACAGTTTATAACATCCTTACTTTGGGAATTGGCGGAGTATATAACTTTTACAACAACACCGGTGGACTTAGTAGTGGTCGACTGGGTGGTGTATCCACCATAAGACTGGATTACCAGACTGATGTGGAATTAAAGTTTGTTCCCCACAGTATGGATACATTTTATCTAAAGAATTTTACAGGATATGAATATGTGCCATATGCCAATAAATGGGAGAAAAATGAAAATTTTGAAGATCCTTCAGAGGAATGCGAACAGGTTGCCTACCTTCTTAGAGGTAATTATAAAAGAGCTAAGAAAAATGGAGAACTTGGGGAAAACTCCAGTAAGAAATTTGCCAGAGGAATTGCCGAGGTAAAAAATGTAGAGGGCCCAAATCTCTCTTATATTCCGTATTATACCTTAGAAGGGGCGACTCCTCTCATTATGGGTAAGACTAAGAGATATGAGTATTATCCAAGATTTGATGATACCGTAACAGCCACTTCAGGCTCGGTTTTAGTAGCTGCAAAGTACAGTAAGGTTCCGGATGATAATAAAGAAGCCATAGATAAACTTATCAGTGATTCAGGCATGAAACGAAGCTATACGGTTATGAAAAATGTTGAATTACTGGAAAAGTATTATCAGGATAATGTCCCATATACTATAAGTCCCGGTGCCACTAAAAATGGAAATGATTTTGTAAACTACTTTTTAGAGGTGAATAAAAAGGGTTATTGTGCACATTTTGCATCTGCGGCAACTCTAGCCTTTAGGCGACTTGGAATATATGCCAGGTATTGTGAAGGCTATGCCATATCCTACAATGAAGTTATAGATGAAGGTGAGATATCCACCAAGAATAATAATTATGAGGATTATTATGAGGGGTATAACGCCCTTGGAAAAACCACTGTTGTAAGGTATGAGGCCACTGATGCGGATGCCCACGCATGGGTAGAGGTTTATACCTCTGCAAAGGGCTGGGTAGTTGCTGATGTTACTCCATCCTCTGATGAAGAAGATGAAGATAATGAGAATTTCTGGAGTCGTTTCAGGCGTTCTCTTGAAAACAGAAGAAGTGGAAATACAGGTAATACGGGAGGCTTTAAAATAGGCATAAATGATGAGGTTATGAAGAACATTTCTTTAGCTGTTATGTTTGTTATAGGAATGATAATTATAGCATTTCTTACCCTTAGACTGGTGCCTGTTATAAGATATAAAAACAGATTTAACAATGCTTCCCTGGATGACAAGCTCATAATGAAATATACTTCAAAAATGAGAAGACTTGAGAGGAAGCTGCCTGAATTAAAACGAAAGAAAAATCATGATATGCAGATTGATTATCTAAGAGATTCAGAGGTTTTAGTAGCAAGTGGTACTGCACTTGAGAAGGTAAAAAATATCCTTGAGAGAGCTGCATTTTCTAAGAAGCCAATTACCAGTGAGGAATATGAGTTTGTAATGGAAATTTTGAAAAAGATTAATCTTAAGGGCAGAAAAGAAGAATATAAAGATAAAGAAGATTAAGGAAATTAAGGAAATTAGAAAACTAAGGATTTAATAAGGGAAAAAGCTTATGTATACTAAGGTTCTGAAAGAGGGACGAGGAGAAATTGTAGAGAAAAAATCCAGATTTATAGGCTATATGTTTGAGGCAGAAAATGAGGAGCAGGTAAGAGAACATTTAGCTCAGGAAAAAAAGAAATATCCTGATGCAAGGCATTATTGCTACGCATATATATTTGGAAAAAATGGATTAAATGTAAGGGCGGCAGATGACGGCGAGCCACAGGGTACAGCCGGAAAACCTATTTTAGAGGTGCTAAAAGGGGCTAAGGCTACGGATACCTGTATTATAGTTACCAGAATATTTGGTGGCGTATTACTTGGCACAGGAGGTCTTACAAGGGCCTATGCAGATGCTGCGAAGGCGGCTCTTAATGCAGGAGATTTAAAGGAGCATACAGAGGGAAAAAGAATTAAGGTTACTGTGTCCTATGGACTCTCAGAAAAGGTAAAGTACTACCTTACTGAAAGCGACATTTACATTGAAGACACGGGTTATGCTGAAAATGTAGATTATACTCTTTTAATTTCCGCAGATTTAATTGATTCAGTTTTAGAAAATATAAAAAATCTCACAGCCTCAGAGGCAGTAATAGAGGATTTGGGAGTAACAGACGTACCTGTATAGTATTGGATTCATTAAAGTTAGTTGCGTATTATTTTTTAGGAGAGATTAAAATGGACAGAATATTTTTAGACAGAAGACAATTAAAAATGAGAAAGAAAAGTAAGAATAAGTTTGTAAACAGATTAATTGTATTTTTAATTATCTGTTCCTTTGTGGTGCCTTCATTTGGAGAGAAGAAGGCGAAAGCAAAAAATTATAATGTGGAAGGTAAATTTATTTATGCTATTAATATGCAATATAGCGATGATGAAATAATGAGTACATTTGATGAAAAATATACTGATGCCATGTCTTTAATTACAGCTTTTCTTGATGATTATTTTGAGAATAGAGGCATGGAAAAAGATGAAGCTATGTATGTGGGATTCTCGGATGTAAGCGTATGGTCAGTTAGGTATGAAAATAGTGATTATATCGCATATCTTGGAGAAGTAACAGGGATATCAGATTATAATTTTTATGCCAGTATTGTTGATAGCAAGGTAGACAGATCCTTTGGTTGTCACAATAATGAAGAAACAATAATGGAAAACTATCTATATGACAAAACTAAAAACGAATTAACGGCTCCAACTCAGGCAAAATATAATGAGTATTTGGCTGAAATTGAAGCAGCTGCAAATAGCGAAGAAAAGGAAGCTGTAAATAAAAAATATGATGACTGGTTAAATGAAAACTTTGAATTTCCAGAATTAATAGCGCTTAGTACTACAGCGAAAATTCCAATAGGATATACACCTATATATACGGCAGAGGATTTAAATAATATTAGAGATAATTTAACCGGCAAGTATATACTTATGAATGATATAGATATGTCTGCAGTTTCAAATCCTGTAACAGGGATATATTCTACAAATAATAGTGGATGGGCTCCTATAGGCTGGTATAAAAAGGGCTGTGATTCATTTGGCGGAATCTTTGATGGTAATAATCATTCCATAAAGGGACTGACTATGTCTAAGCCGTTTATTGTTGATAACACCGGTTATATGGGATTATTTGCCAAGGCTTCAAATGCAACCATCAAGAATTTAAAGATGGAAGATGTTAATTATTATGGAGTGGCTACATCAGCCTCTGTATATGGAGGCGGTTTATTCGGAGATAGTAATGGTATTTGCCAAGTTAAAAATTGTAGTGTAACAGGTGATATTAAGCCTGCTACAGATGATGATAAAGGGTTTATGGTAGGTGGAGTAGCAGGAAAACTCTATAAAGGATCAACGGTGGAATGCTGTTATAGTGGAGTTAATATAATTGCCACTGGAGCAAAAACTGTTACTAGTGGCATCGGAGGTTTGATAGGAGAAGCATGTGGAAGTAAAGATAGTATTGTAAATATTAAGAACTGTTATTATTCCAATGGGGCCTTAGAGGTTAATAGTGGTAATAGTGATTATGCAGGTGTTGGTGGAATAATTGGCATTATAGATGATTATTGCAGGATATTTAAAAACTATGCTAATGATTATAGCACCGAAGGTAATAATTATTATAATAATCCAATTGTAGGTAAACTAGGAGTTATTAAAACAGGAATAGTTGCTCTATCAGATTTAATCTATAATAATTATACCAATCTTACCAAAATGCAGACAGGCGTCACAAATCTTACAGATGATGAGGCTCTTTTAGCTGATAGCTATAAAGCATTTGATTTTAATAATATATGGATTATGGATAGCGAATCGGATTATAAATATCCAGTGCTTGCTGAAATGAATCAAGAATTTGAAGATACATTATATTGTAATCTCACAATTTTGGAAAAAGCTGCATTTATTGAAAAGGTGGCAATTCCTAATATAGTTTATTATAATAATGTTTTAAAATATTATAGTGATGAGCTTAAAGAAAAAGAGTTTAAAAGAATATTTTTTGAGAAATATGTACCTTACCTTATAAACCTTACAGATGACTATTGCTTTAAATGTATAGAAGGAGCAGGTTCAGATGAAGATGCAGTTAGTTCCCTAAATGAATATTATAAAAAGTCTTCTGATTATTTTGACGGAGTGACAGATGAACTGGTAAACATCGAGAAGGCAGTAATTAATGCGGAACCTAATTATATAGGGAATTATGATTTTAGAAGTTTTTATGATGGATATCGGAAATATGCAAGGGATTATAAAAATGGCTACGATTATTTAAAAAATGGTATAGTGGCAGATTCTTCAACTGAAGAAAGCCAGATATATACGAGAAGAGTGGTTGATGCTGTTATTTATGATAATCATTGCTATGATGAGATTAGTAAATTCCGTGAAAAAACAGATGATTTGATCAATGATTATAAATATGGTGATGAGAATACAAGGTTAGAGGCTGAAGAAACGCTGGAAACTATATATGAAGATTATGTAGATAGTGATGAAGAAGTCTCGGTAGATTATTCGATTATAAGGGGTGTAGAGCCACGTGATGTAGATGAATTAAAATCAATATATTCCAGTAGCTATAAGAAGTTTAGTAATCTTTCAACAACTGAAAAAAGGAGATATATAAAGTACTATTCTATTCCTATTATTATTATGGATGAGTTAGATAAAAAATATATAGGAAGTGAAGATTTAATTAATGATTTTGTTGATGAATTTGTTGATGACAATTGGGAAGAAATACAGAATTATTATGAAAATGAGTATTATTCTATCAGTAAATATGTTAAGAGTGAAGAGGTAATTAATGCTTTTAATGATTATTATGTCAATGAGACCTCAGATGATATAAAGGAAAGATGGAAAAATCCGGAATTAAGAAGAAAAGAATCCACTCCATATTATAATTATTTTAATGATAAGGAGAGAAATCAGTACTATTACCTTGAAAATACATTTTTCGCAAATGGAAATAGAAAATATATATCTGTGGATAATGATAATGTTGAAACCATTAATTTATTGAACTTAACTACTAAAGGTGATTTATGTAATTACAATTATGATGAATGGGAAGCGGTAGAATATTTAATCGGAAAATTATATTTAACTGAGAAACAATATACCGTAAAAGAAGAAGAATTTAATGAAAAGATATCTTCATTAGAAGGAGAAGAGCTTGATAGTTATATGGATGAAGTGTTCTTAAAGGGTGTAAGTGTTAGTAAGATGGATGATCAAAATATTACTGTAAATGAAAGTCCAAGTCCTTCACCAAGCGTAAGTCCAAGTGCGAGCCCAAGTGTGAGTCCAAGTGTGAGTCCAAGCTTAAACCCAAGCAAGTCTCCTGTTGTAAGTACTTCACCGGTTGTAAGTGAATCACCAAAGGTAAGCGCTTCACCGGATGTAAGTGAATCACCAAAGGTAAGTGCTTCACCGGTTGTAAGTGAATCACCAGACGTAACTCCTTCACCAAATATAAGCGCTTCACCAGACGTAACTCCTTCACCAAACATAAGCACTTCACCAGCTGAAACCACTTCGCCGACTACAAGTAGTGAGCCCTTAGTTGATGAGATTCATATTACAAATATTAGGGCTTATGATAATAAAAATGAAAGGGCAATACTTAGTTGGTCAATAGTGGAAAATGGTAAAGAAGGCATAGTTTCTGGAAATATGTTTGCTATATTTAGAGCAGAAAAGAAAAATGGTAATTATAAAAAGATTAAGACTGTAACAAATCTTAATTATGTAGATAAAACCATTAAGCCTAATAAGAATTATTTCTACAAGGTAAGGGAGCTTTCTACGGGAAATTATTCTGATATTATTAAGGTTAATGTAAAGTATAAAAAGCCAACAGTTAAGATAAAAAAGAAGAGGTTTGGAAAAATAAAATATTTCTCTATTAACTTCAAAAAATGGAGCGGTAATAAGGTAGTAATTAAGGTTAAAAATAAAAAGGGTAAGTATAAAAAAATAAAGCTTAAGGATAATAAAATTAAGAAGAAAAAGCATACATTTAACCTTATTTATAAGGAGAAAAATAGTACCATGAGTTTTCAGTTCTTTACCGGTAAGGGTAAATATCTGAGTAATTGTACAAGCAAAAAAATTAAGGTTTAAAGATTAAGTGTTAAACATTAGTGATCAAAGATAATTAATGATTAAAGATGGAAGCGAGGGAAGGAAGACAATGAATATATTTGAATATATGGAAGAAAAATATAAGGATGAGGAGTCCCCTCTCGCCTCCAGAATGAGGCCAAAAACCTTAGATGAGGTAGTAGGGCAGCAGGATATAGTTGGTGAGGGAAAGCTTCTCTATAGAGCCATTAAGGCAGATAAGCTTAGCTCAGTTATTTTTTACGGTCCTCCGGGAACAGGAAAAACTACTCTTGCCATGGTTATTGCAAATACCACTAGTGCTTCATTTGTAAAGATTAATGCTACAACTTCCGGCAAGAAGGAAATGCAGGATATCGTTGCAGAGGCTAAGAGAAGACAGTCCATGAATGGCGAAAAAACCATTTTATTTATTGACGAGATTCATAGATTTAATAAGGGACAGCAGGATTATCTCCTTCCATTTGTGGAGGATGGAACCGTTACACTTATAGGTGCAACCACTGAGAATCCTTTCTTTGAGGTGAATCCCGCTTTGGTTTCCCGTTCAATTATATTTGAGCTTAAGAGTCTTAAAAAAGAGGATATTGAAGCCCTTATTTTAAGGGCAGTTAATGATAGTGAAAGGGGAATGGGCTCCTATAAGGCAAAGATTGATGAGGATGCAGTTTCATTTCTTGCAGACTATGCTAACGGTGATGCCCGTCATGCCTTAAATGCAGTGGAACTTGGAGTTCTTACTACTGACAGAGGGGAGGACGGTTTCATTCATATTACCAAGGAAATCGCTGCTGAATGTATACAGAAAAGAACTGTAAGATACGATAAGACAGGTGATAATCACTATGATACCATATCTGCATTTATAAAAAGTATGAGGGGTTCAGATCCTGATGCCGCTGTTTATTACCTGGCAAGAATGCTTTATGCAGGGGAAGAGGTGGCATTTATAGGCAGGAGAATTATGATTTGTGCTGCTGAGGATGTGTCTTTAAAGGACCCTATGGCACTGGTTGTGGCCACTAATGCCTGTCTTGCTGCAGAAAGACTTGGTATGCCTGAGGCAAGAATTGTACTTGCAGAAGCTGCCATTTATGTAGCTAATGCGCCTAAGAGTAATTCGGCTATAATGGCTATAGACGGGGCGTTAGATGTGGTTAAGAATTCTAAGACCTATGAAGTGCCGCTGCATTTGAAGGATGCTCATTATAAGTCTGCAGCAAAGCTTGGTCATGGGGTGGATTACAAATATCCACATGCTTATCCGGGACATGAGGTAGATCAGGATTACCTACCTGAAGA
>JAILGL010000119.1 GCA_024696825.1 Lachnospiraceae bacterium | reverse complement strand
CTCTCTGATGCTGCAGGACTCTCTGATGCTGCAGGACTTGATGAAGGAGCTTCACTTGGTGTAACTGCTGATTCAGTTGGAACCTCTGCTGATTCACTTGGTACAACTGCTGATTCAGTTGGAACCTCTGCTGATTCACTTGGATTTAATGAAGGCTCTGAGCTCTCTGATGTTTCTGGACTTCCAGAAGGCTCTGGGCTTTCTGATGTTCCTGGACTTCCAGAAGGGGCTTCAATAGGTGCTGATGCCGATTCACTTGGGCTCTCAGAAGGCTCTGGGCTTTCTGATGCTTCAGCATATACCAATTCATTATTATTCACGCTATAAATAGCGTAGTCATATCCATCTACAGGCTCTACATATTCTATTAAGAAATAACTGTCCTCTGAATCTGTACAATATTTCTCAAATGGCGCGTAGAATTCATCTTCCAAATCAACAGGATTAATTGCAAAATCAAATAAATCCACATATTCCTTTATTACTTCAGCATTTAGATGCTGCTGGAATAAAGCGCATACCTTTTCCTCATTAGAGGCTGATAAGAAAGTAGATGACTGATATCCACTCATAAAAATATCAGGATAATAAAACATTATAAGTTCGGCAGGAATAGCTGAATCTATATCTGTCACATCATTTTCCTCAAGCATAGCAGCTCTTTTTGGATAAAGTTCTGTAGGGTATCCCGGATGCCCCTTAAAATAATATACATAATCATCACCATAATAATATTTAACAAACTTTATATAGCTCTCAAGATAAGTATGTGCTGATTCTGCTGTTCCAAGAATTACCATGGCAGGCTTGTTTTCTTCTGTGGATTTTGAAAACATATCATCACTAAAATTATAAAGTTTTTTAAAATCCGCGCTCTTACCTGCATCTACCAGAGCATTAAGCATTTGGGTAATATTATATACTGTGGTATTACCCTTTACTATATCAGTAAGTTCAGCATTTTCCGGAGTAAGATTAAAAGTATTAGAGTTTCTTCCAACCCACCAGTCTGCATTATCTTCTGCTGCTGCAGCTGCTGCATAACTAAAGAGTGTTCCATACTGATTTACTTCTGTATAATCACCCCATTTATATGTTAAACTTGAGGTATCTACCTCACCATTCTCATATGTTTCATCCAGAAAACTCTTCCACTGTGTACACATTTCATTATACTTACTAAGATCTGTTTCTCCATTAAATGTCTTTGTAAAATAGGAATATGTACCTGAACCATCTGAAAGAATAGAAACATCATACATATCTGAACTGATTCCGTTAGCTTCCATAAACCATGGAATATTCTCTAAAAAGTTATCTACGGTAAATACGTGGAATGTTGAATTCTCATTTAACTCATGTAGAGATTTAATATAGGCCTGTGTTCTCTTTCTGTTTTCAAAAAATTTACTGGCTTTAATACTGTCAAGATTGTCACGCTTTACGTATCCTGGTATATAAACATTTTCAGGAAGCTCATCCCAATTAATGGAGGTTGCCCTTTCAGCCACTAAAAATGTTGGAATGGTGGCATCTGTCTCAGAATCCTTAGTTATACAATAATCGCTTCCCTCATAAAGTGATAAGCAAAACAAGGTAACAGGATATGTTGCATTGAGTGCTGCTATATTATATCTTTCAGCTATAACACCCACATTACAACTAACCTTATCAAAAACAATATTCCCATCTTTGTAAAAGTAAATGGTTATTTCATAATTACCGAATGTTTCCAAACTAACATTTATTTCATTCATATTTGAATTTAGTCCATCATATTTATTTTTATAATATACAACTTCATTGTCATATTTTAATTGACAATAAATATCAATACTATCTGCAAGATTTTCACTAATAATCTTATCTAAATCTTTAATAGTTATTGTAATTTCAGGTTTATTAACCTCCCTCTGTACTATAGAAACAGCCGAAAAACTTGGAACATCTACAACCACCTCTTCTGGTGTAACTGTACCAGATGTACTCTCAGTTTCGCCCCCGTCATCCTTAACTATAGTGTCTGCCTTTGTTTTTGCATCTACGCTTTTTGATGATTCAGGAATTATCATAGATGTTAAAACAAGTACTAAGCTTAAAAAAATCGCAATGCTTCTTCTTATTAGTTTTATTTTTTTCATAATTCCGTCCTTTCACAAATGTATTTTATAATCTAAAATAATGTAAATACCATTATCTAAGATACTTTTTAAGTTGTTTCTTTGTCCATGTGTTATCATCTACTCTTACGAGAAGTCTGGTATAATAAACCATTCCATGCTGCTTAATTCTTGCAGTCAGATGAACCCAACCTTTTTTCTTTCCTCTTATTACACAGGAAACCATTTTTTTCTTTTTATTTTTCTTAGCCTTACCTACCTGTAAAATCTTCTTTTCCTTTTTATTCTTTACATAAAACTTAACATTTGCATTAGCTGCAACCCTCTGGAATATAATCTTTGTCTTCTTTTTCTTAATTACTCTCTTATAAACATTATATTCAGGAAGCTTACCCTGAGTCTTAACCAATGCCTTTTTATTAAGGTTATAATTAGTCGTTACATTTCCATGCTTTTTCTTTACAGTTACTGTTACTCTTACAGAATAATAAGCACCGTTCTGGATAATATTGCAGGTAACTACGCACTTACCTCTTCTCTTTCCCGTAATTACACCATTCTTATTAACTGATGCAACCTTTGGCTTAGAAGACTTATATTTTACTATGGCATACTTAGTAATACCCTTTAAATCCACCTTAAATTTCTTTTTAAGAATTACATCCTTATACATCTTAAAGAGCGGCGGATTCTTAACTACCGTTGCTTCATTATAAGCTACAACTGTAACCTTAAACTGTTGAGTTGTTCCATCTGTATAGGTTATAACCGCATCATAATCACCATTGGTAAGATTATTAAGATAAGTACTGCTAATTATAAGATTACTACCATTTACTGAATACTCACCGCTTACTAACTGCCCTCCACCAAGTGTGAAGGTGTCTACAGTTTTAGTGGTATAAACAGGCTCTACCAGATTCTTAGGATTAGTCTTTTCATAAACTAAATCCACAGGAGTAACCACCTCTTCACCACTATCAGCACTTGCTGATGGACTAGCTGATGAGTCAGCAGATGAACTTGCTGATGGGTCAGCTGATGCACTTTCCCCAGGGTTTGCTGATGAAGTGGAATCTATAACATTTACATTAAATTCCTGAGTCAAACCATTAGTATAGGTTATAACTGAAGGATAGGTTCCAACCTCATAGTTACTTAAGCTGTCTTTATTAATAGTAAGCTTATCACCATTTACTGTATAATCGGTATCCTTAACCAAGGTCTTATCTCCAACCGTTAAGTTCTCTACTTCCTTTGAATCATCCACAGGCTCTGTAACATCTGCAGGAGCTGCTTTATCAAAGGTAAGGTCCTCAGGAGTTACATTAACCTTATTAGGATCCTTATCATATACATATATTTTAAATGGCTGCTTATAGCTGTCTACATAAGTAATTTCAGCGTCATATACTCCCTCATCAAGAATTCCAAGATAATCCTTACTAATAATTACCTTATCACCATCAAGAGTATAATCCTTTCCTTCCTCTAATAAGGTCTCTCCTACTATAAGCTGACCAAATATACCATCTGTATCTATAGGCTCTTCCAAATCAACAGGCTCTGCCTTTATAAAGGTAAGATCAATAGGCTCAACATTATAAATATCACTGCCGTCTACCTTTTCCTCAGCATCATCAGAGGAATTAGCATTTACATATAAGCTACCTACATAACCCTTTTCATTACCTTCTGTAGCAGTTATATGACAACGAAGCTTAGCACCTACATCTCCAGAAACCGGTGTATAGCTTGAAGCTGTAGCATCAGCTATAGGCGTCCAGGTTACTCCGCCATCAGTACTTAATTCCCACTGATAGGAAACAGCATCCGTACCAAGTAATTCATCATTACCCTTACCGTCATCTCCCATAGTATAATTACCGATTACACTGCTTATATTAACAGGATGTCCAACTGAAAAATATTCATTATCAATAGTAGCGCTTTCTATAGTAGGCTGAGCAGAAATCTCTGTAACATCCCTTCTGGTTGGGGTTGTCATATACTCTCCCTCATCCTCTTCTCCATCGCCATCTATATCATATGGACTGAACTCAACTATGAATCCCATAGGGGCCATGTCATAGCTTGTGGTGTTCTTTTCCTCACCACTGCCTGTAGCAGTGCCATTACGTCTTCCGTATGGAGCATGATAAGGTCCCCAGTCATTCCATTCACCGTTTTCTGTACGATAACCATACTGTAAACAATACTCCTGATTATATCCCTTATAGGAATTACTGTTATAGTTATTAGGCTCTGTACCTGCCCATTTTTCATAGCTATTTACCCCTGATGTATCTTTCCCCTTACCATTACTATTAGTAGTTGTAAAAATATTTCCTGCCTCAGGTCCACACATCCAACGCCATAAGGTACACATAGTACCTGTGTCATTACTTGGATATAAAGCACTCATGGTATCTGAATCAAATACAACCTCTGTGGCACTATCTATTTCATCGGCTGAAAAGCTTCTGGCACCACCA
>JAILGL010000014.1 GCA_024696825.1 Lachnospiraceae bacterium | reverse complement strand
AATATATGCCAGTCAGGATTATTATACATTGCAAATAAGCGAGCGTGAGTATGAAAAACTCATGGGTTATGAGACTGCCCTCCTTGTAATAAGGCATTATGGCGGTTTTGTAAGTATATTAAAATTCTCACATTTAAAGCCAATTCTCACAAAGAAAACCTTAATAAAAAATGAGGCTACAGGGGACAGATATTATGAGCTTCACATTCATAAGGAGCACATTGAAGCGGTAAACAGCCAGGCAGTTATAAAGCTTGAACTTACGAAGTTATAGGGTGGTCAATATAATATTTTGATTATAAAGAGATTTGAATTTTGAGGGGTACCTTGAAAATTCAGGTCTCTTTTTTATGTTTGGGTGAAAAAAATCAAAAAAAATTTAAGCAACTGTCTGATATGATTTATTTGAGTATAAGAAATACAGATGTTTCTTGAGATAATCGGATAATTTAAGAAAGAGAGGTAGAGGATATGCGAGTTTTGTTTTTTTTAGCAATAATTATTTATATTGCAAGTTTAGTTGCTCTTTTTTTTGTTAATGCAAAGAAGAAAAATTTTGATGAGAATAGTTTTATTAGAAAGAATGCTACAGTAATTACAATTGCTCTTTGTGTTTTGTGTGGTTCTATGGCGATAACAGCAAATGTAGCGTATTTTAAATTTGAAGAAAATAGGAAAGCTAAATATAATAGTAATTCATCATATGATGATTATTCATACAGCGATGATGATTATTCATACAGCGATGATGATGATTCATATAGCGATGATGATTCATATAGCGATGATGATGATTCATATAGCGATGATGATTCATATAGCGATGATGACGATGATTATAGTGATGATAGTAGTAGTGTCAAACCTGGTGGACCTGGAAGGTGTAAATTTAAAAAAAATGGTGAATATATTTGTACTAATCCTGCGACAAGGGGAGATTTATGTGAGGATCATTTCAAACTGTTAGATGATACATATAAAAGTCTCGTAGGTGAATAAAAAAATATATTGGTAAAGTAGTTTTTCGGTAAGTATTATATTGTTGGTGCAATATTAATATATAATAATATGGAGGTATAAATCATGAATGAAAATGGTGGCGGTGGCGGCGGTTGTGCCGGTGTAATGACAATAGCAATTGGAGTATTTATAGCCTTAGCGATTTTTGCGGTTATAGGATGAAACGTTTTGAAAAAAAGGATTTTATAATCTTATTATTATCCATGACAATATATGTAATTAATAGATTTTTTTTATCAAAAATTGATTTTAATTATATAACAGAAACAATTTTAAGATATCATTTTAATGATTTTTTAGCGCCAATAGTTTTTATGTCATTTATAAACATATATATAGACTTTTTTAGAGTTGATAAAAAATATAAGATTAAAAGACTTAAGGTTGTTATGTGTTTGTCAATAGTATGTTGTATTGCATGGGAACTGGTAGCTCCAGTTATTTTAAAAAGAAGTACAGGTGATATATTAGATTGTCTAGCGTATATTATGGGGGCTTTTTTGTTTTGGATAATAATGAGATTTAGGATAGCGTAGCTATGAAGAAGTACGTTTGATATATAATTGGCTTTTTGACATAAAATAATAATAATTATATAATGTTACTAAATTAAAAAATCTCAAGGAGCATCTAAATGGAAAAGAAACGAATAAGGAATAAATGGAATGTTTTTAAGGAGAATCATCCAACATCCCATATCTGTGTAATGATAATTGTTGTAAATATAATTTTCATTGCAGCATCTGCGGTTTTAATATCGATTTTGCCGGAGAATCAGGGACGAAATGTACCTGATCTAATTAGATTTGCATTTACGCTTATGGTAAATCCAAGTGGTAAATATACCTACAGTGAGACTTCTATTTCTAGAATTGTTACAACTATAGTTGTACTTCTTGGAATGATTTCTTTAACTGGTGGTACTGTCGGTTTTATAACAAGTGTTATTAATTCTTTCTTAGAGAAATCAGCTAATAACCCAAGATATTTGAAAATCAAGGATCATATTGTAATTATTAATTATAATAATAAGGTTCCATCTATTATTTATGATTATAGTTTCGATGATATAAATGATACTTATATAGTTATTCTCACTCGTGAAAACAGGCAAAAGGTTCAGGCTGAAATTGACAATATGTATAATAGAATGGGAATACAAAAAAGATTTAAAAATTTAATTGTAAGAGATGGAAATCCTATGTCTAAGATTGATTTGGAAAAGATCAATTTGAAAGAGGCAAGAACTGTATTACTTATGACTCCGGGATATACCGAGGAGGATAATAAGGTAGTTAATCAGGATAATAGCTTCGAGGTTTCAAAACTATTTCTGTTTATTACATGGTATTTTTCAGAGATTAATAAAAAGATAGATATAGTTGTTGAATCAAGTAATAACAATATGGAAAAAATGGTTATGGATTATCATTTGGAGAATTCTGATGTTGAAGCTGTTCCTGTAAATTATAATGATATTACGGGTAAAATCTTAGCTATTACTGCAATTATGCCATCCGTAAATGATGTTATGAAACAGTTTTTCAGCTTTGAAGGAGTAGAAGTATATATAAAGGATAAGCCGGAAGGCATAAGTATAGAAGACGAGTTACGTACGAGTAAAACTGCGTTACCTCTGTTTGATCAGGGGGATAAAAGAGTTTATATAGCTGAGGATGAGGAAAAGATTTTTAACAGGGTTAAGGAGAAATCTTTGAAAAAGAATCTTCCTGATAAAAAGGTTCCTATTAATATTGTATTCGAGAAAAACGAGATAGTTATAGTTGGTACAAGTACTAAGCTTCCTTACATTTTGGAAAGTCTTGAATGCTTCAAAAATGAGTATAATAATGATGAATTATTTGTAGTTTTGGCTGCAACTAAGGATGAAGAAGAGACTTTAAAAGAATATTATAGCAGTGGCAATTATGATAACATTTTAAAGCCTGCTAAGCACTCCTATATAATTGTAAATGATATTTACAATCCTATGGAAGAGCTTGGCTCTATTATTGCAAATAAAGCGGATTCTATTATATTCCTTTCTGACGATATGGTAAGTGATACTCATATAGATGAGAAACCACTTATGTATTGGACAAATTTAAAGAAATCTCTTCGTAAAAATGAAAATGTGGATGTAATTGTGGAGATTTTGGATTCACAGAATCAGAGTATTATAGAGCGCAGAAATAAGGATCAAATCATTGTAAGTGATGACTTTTTGGGACATTTGTATGCGCAGCTTGGTAAAAATCCTAAGCGCTTAGAGGTAATAAAGGATATGATTACCTCCGAGGGTGATTCCTCTTCTATGAATGCTGAACAGGAGCTTCAGAATGAAGGTGACTTAATGTGTATAAATGTATCTGAACTCTTTTCATCATATGATTTGGATCTAACCTTTAAGAACAAGAGAGAGCTTATATTATGGGTATATGAAGTGACTGATCATAAGAGTATACCTTTAGGTGTGGTAAAGGATGATACTACATA
>JAILGL010000094.1 GCA_024696825.1 Lachnospiraceae bacterium | reverse complement strand
GAATCAATTAATGTCTCAAACTCATCTTCTGTGCCATAGAAATAAACATTTTTAATAGTAGAAGGAAGAGCATATCTTGCCATAGACTGAATTAATACAGGGAATGTAAAATCTGTAATAGAATTACATCCATCAAAAAGTGACTGTGGTAAGCTTGTAATTCCACTTCCCATTGTAACCTTTGTAAGACCTGAGCAACCTAAAAATGCTGCATTTCCAAGCTCTACTACGCTGTCAGGAATATATATTTCCTTAAGCTTGGTACACTCTCTAAATGCATTATTCTTTATAATACTTACATTACAAGGAAGCTTTATCTCTTCAATTGAGGTATAGGCAAATGCGCTTTCTCCTATAAATGTAACGCTAAGTGGAACATCTATGGAAGTAAGGGCTTCACATCCAAAAAATGTTTCAGCTTCAATTCTTTCTACACCATCCGGAATATTAACTGAAGTAAGACTGCTAAGACCGTTAAATGCACCATTTCCTATTGTGTTAATGCTATCCGGAAGCTTTATAGACTCGATGGAAGTCTTATATTTATTAGAAGCGAAACAATACTCGCCAATGCTTGTAACCGGCTTATCGTTAATGGTTTCAGGAATAGTTATGTCTGTCTCCTCTGTAGGTGATACATAGGATGTTAACTCTATTCCGTCACTATTTTCTGCATACATAAATTTTCCATCAGTATTCTTAAGAGTCTTTTTATAACCACAAACAGAACAGGTATAGGTAGTAACACCATCTACTGTTTCACCTTCATCAAAGGTATGCTCTTCTAAGTCACATTTTTCATGACAATCCGGGCATTCATGCCAGTGGCTGTTAAAATCAGTTGACCACTCCTCGCTGCAGTTATGATCACAGGTTATTTCAAAATCATATTTAAATAAAGCAGCACTGCCGTCACTGTTAACATATGCTGTATCAAAATATTCATATTCCACTAGTTTCATTTCACCTGTTTCTTCGTCTGGAACAGCTAGATGCATTTTCAATTTAATATCCGGTTCAAAAACTCTACCTTCATTCGCCACCATAGTTATCATAATTGAATAATTACCTGGTGTTAGATATTCTGGTTCTTTAGCTTTATAATCCCGATTTATTACTTCACCATTTTTTACAAAACTGATTATTGAGCTATCAACAGCTTTCATTGAATCATAGTTATACCATGTCATGTATATTTCGTTTATATCATCCCCTTTGCCAAAATCCGTAGCTATAATTTCTATTTCACTTATTTTATTAGTTATAGTACCGAAATTGACATTTATGGATATAGCCTTTCTTGGATCGAAACCTTCTGTAGCCGTGGCCACCATAGTTGGAGGATTATTTATACCAAAAGCATTATCTATAAATTCCATACTTATATCCAGTTTGCCGTCAGTATACTTAAATTCATATCCATCTAAAGCGTAATAATCCATTTTCAAGGTATAATTATGACCTTCCTCAAATTTAGGTCTACTACCATCCACTTCTTTATCTATATCTATTACAGTTGCTTGTCCATCTGTAACATCATACCAAACCCAGTTATCAGTCTTATAAAGATTATTAATAACCTTATTACTGTCAAAACCTAAAGTAATTTTATTATCATAATCATATATAAAACCCCCCACTTTAGGATAAATATGACGATAATTCTGAAAAAAATAGTACGAATCTACAATATGTTCATTGTCAACAGTATTAGTGATAATACTTGTGTCCTCATCCTTTAATAAATGTGTCTTACTGGCAGCCTTACTGGTTTTAGCATCCTTAAAATAAAGACCCGAAAGAGCACTTATAACCATTGCAAAGGACATAAATGTAGCCAAAAATATTTTGATTTTTTTCATAAAACGACCTCCATTATTTGATTTTAAAACTCTTATAACTTCTAAAATAGAATTATTTCTTTCACGTAAATAGTAATTAAATTATATAATAATCAACAAAAAAAATCACTAGCACAAGTGCTAGTGATTCTTAGTTTTTTATGAAAATATCGTTATTTTTTATGCTTCTACTTTACTATCTTTTTAACCTTGGCTGAATTTTGTTTTGCAATTTTCTTCTTGCATTTCTTAACCTTATTGCCACTAATAAGATTTATCTTTGCTTTTTCTCTTGCATAGATTCCTGCACGCTTTGCCTTGGTTACAGTGTTATTAATAATCTTATTGACCTTTGCATAATAAACTCCAATACCGTCTTCTTTAACATTGGTAACAGAATTCTTTTCTATGGATTTTACTATGGCACCAACTCTAACATAGATACCATGCTGGTTGGTTTTCTTAATGGTATTACTATTAATCTTTCCATAAACCCTGGAATGCACATCCGCATAAATACCAGCCTGAACGCCTACCTTTCCACCCTTTTTAATCTCCTTTTTCCAGTTCTTAGAGTGCTTGTAGGTTCCTGCATTAATAACAGTATTTCCCGAGATGTTCTCCTTAACAAAAGCCTTATCCTGATTAAACTTCTTATCCTTACTTCCGCTAGGACCTGAGTAAAGGGCAATACCTGAATAGGTAACTCCATTTATATAATTGTTGGTAATACTTCTGGCATAGGTCTTTTTACCTTTTTTGCTTGCGCCTTCATCAGCATTTATCATAATGGCAACGTCGCCATTAAAACCGTTATGAGCACCACCCATATTTACAAGCTTGTTTTCAGTAATATCACGGCAATGAGAAGCGTGGTAGATACCGATACCCTTACTCTTAACCTTAGATAAAGAGTTGCCCTTAATATCTCCACTAATGGCACTATAACCTGCATAGATACCAGAACCACCACTGTTCTTAATAGTATTTTCAATTATGCCTCCCTTAAGAGTAGCCTTGTAAATGTAAATGGAAATCTCTCCGGCTTTTGTTACAGTATTATTTTTAACATCTCCAGTCATCTTAGAGGTGCAAAGCCAAATACCATTTTCCTTAGGACTTATAATAGTATTATTCTCGATTACACAATTACCATTCTCTCCCTTAAGAACGATAGCGTCATGGCTTACAGAATCAAATGTAGCATTTTTTATGGTAATATTTTTTGCCTTATTGGCAACGATTCCCTTACCCTTAAATGTACCTCCATCTATGGAAATGTCTGTCTTTCCATCACCAATATAGAAGAAATATTTACCACTTATGGAAGAGCCATTAATAACTGCACCATCCTTAAATTCAAACTCTGTATAACTTGAAGGCTTTTGAACAGCCCCAAGCTTATAGGTTCCAGGCTCAGCAGTTATTTTAAATCTTATGTAAGATTTATTACTATAAACCTTGGTTCTATCAATGGCCTGAACTAATTCATCCTTATTAGTTACAGTTTTTTCAAATCTCACATAACCATCAAAATAAGTATAGCTCCAATCACTATAATAATCGAAAACAACTTCATCTACATTAACAGGTATCACAGGTACAGCAGAAGGCGTTGGG
>JAILGL010000075.1 GCA_024696825.1 Lachnospiraceae bacterium | reverse complement strand
ATAAAAAATGATAGTCTATATTAAGAATTTAAATGGAAAGAAGGTTTTTATATGAAAGCTGTCTATCTTGAAAGAAAGGCTATAACTGAGGGAGATATTGATTTTACGCCTATTACAAGCCTTATGGAAACTGAGATTTTTGATAATACAACTGAAGAAAATAAGTATGATCACATTGGTGATGCCGACTTTGTATTTGTAAATAAAATAATAATGGATGAAGAGTTATTTGAAAGATGTCCTAATTTAAAATATATCGGTGTCTGCGCTACAGGCTATAACTGCGTGGATGTAGCTGCTGCCACAAAAAGAGGCATTACAGTAACCTATGTTCCAAGCTATAGCACAGATTCAGTGGCTCAGCTTGCATTTTTATTTATACTTGAATCTGCAGGTAAAATGATCCTTCATAATGAAAGTGTAAAAAAGGGTGAATGGATTAATGCAGACAGATTCTGTTACTGGCTTGAGCCTATAATCGAGCTTTCAGGTAAGAGTCTTGGAATAATTGGATTTGGAAATATAGGTAGGAGAGTTGCAGAAATTGCAAAGGCATTCCATATGAATGTTTATGCTTATACCAGAAACCCTGATAAATATAAGGATTATGAATATGAGGGGGAGAGTTTTTTAAGATTTGTATCTCAGGATGAACTCCTTGAAAAATCTGATTATATATCATTGCATTGCCCTATGAATGAGCATACAGGGAATATGATTAATGAAGAAACTATCAATAAGATGAAGGATGGAGCAGTGCTTATAAATGTATCAAGAGGCGGTTTAATAGATGAAAATGCTGTGGCTTCTGCACTAAACAGTGGAAAGCTTTCCTTCTTTGGTGCTGACGTTGTAAAGGTAGAACCAATGAGAGCTGACAACCCTCTTAAAGATGCTAAAAATGCTGTGATTACCCCACATCTTGCATGGGCCAGCATAGAAGCCAGAACCAGACTTATAAATACCATTGCTGATAATTTTAAAGCCTATTTAAATGGCGAGAAAAAGAATGTTGTCAGCTCTTAATTATATTTAAAATATTTAATTATATTGATTATATCTTATTTATCCTTAAACTTAGATTCGCAATAAACGCATCTGTATATACCGTGCTCTCTGTCAGTGAGCTTGAATTTATGTGGAAGTCCCTGTTCTATGGAAGTTATACAACGGGGATTTTTGCACATAAGGACATTAGTAACTGTATCAGGTAAATCCAGACGTTTCTTTGCAATGATTTTATCGTCCTTAATAAGATTTACGGTGATATTAGGGTCAAGGGCTCCAAGTACACCGATATTAATGGTTTCCAAAGGACCTTCAATCTTAATAATATCTTTCTTACCCATCTTATTACTGTGAGCATTTTTAATAATGGCAACAGTAAAATCATATTCCTCAAGATTTAAATATTCATATATATTCATAGCGCCACCGGCCTTAATATGGTCGATTACAACGCCTTCGTATAAACCACTTATATTTAACATGATAAACCTCCTTTATAAAACCTATAATAATAAACCTTATAAACTTACTCTATAAATAAACTGTTATTTTACCTTATCTTCAAGCTCTAAAAGTCTTAAGATTAAAGCCATTCTTACATAGACTCCATACTGAACCTGATCAAAGTAAACTGCTCGTTTATCATTATCTACATCAACGGAAATCTCATTTACACGTGGGAGAGGATGTAAAACAAACATATCGTCCCTTGCATACTGCATTTTCTTCTCATCTAAGATGAAGCTGTCTTTAAGTCTTATATAGTCCTCTTCGTTGAAGAAACGCTCTCTCTGAACTCTTGTCATATATAAAATGTCAAGCTTATGCATATTTTCTTCAAGCTCGCTGGTCTCAATGTATTCAATGTTATTAGCATCCAAAACTTCTTTTCTGAGATAATCAGGAATCTTTAATTCTTCAGGAGATATGAGGATGAACTTAACATTTTCATATCTGACCAAAGCATTTATAAGGGAGTGAACAGTTCTACCGAACTTTAAGTCACCACACATACCAACTGTTATATTATCAAGTCTGCCCTTTTTCTCCTTAATTGTCATAAGGTCTGTAAGAGTCTGGGTTGGATGGTTATGACCGCCGTCGCCTGCGTTAATTACAGGTATTTTTGAAAACATGGCAGCAACACTTGGTGCACCCTCCTTAGGATGTCTTATGGCACAAATATCAGCGAAGCAGGAGATAACTCTTATGGTATCTGCAACGCTTTCACCCTTAGCTGCTGAAGAGCTTTGGGCAGAAGAAAAACCAAGCACTTTACCTCCAAGATTAAGCATCGCAGATTCGAAGCTGAGTCTTGTACGGGTACTTGGTTCATAAAAACACGTCGCCAATTTCTTACCATCGCAGACATGTGCATATTTATCGGAATTATTCATGATATCGGCTCCAAGATTTAGGAGACTGTCGATTTCTTCTTTTGTAAAATCCAATGGACTTATAAGATGTCTCATGCAAATTTCCTCCATAAAATTTATTAAAAATGTCAATTACCATTTTTATAATTTTATTTAATAACGACTTATAAGTCAAGAGAACTTTTATTTGTATTTTATCTTTTCTTGACTTTTTACCAAATGTAGTAAATAATATATAAGGAAAAAAATTTTTGGAGGAAAAATATGATCAAATTATATGAAAATGGAGCTTATATTTTAAATGGAAGAGACATAGTTGAAGCAGGCCCTGATGCCGTAAAAGAGGTTGAAAGTAAGACCGGTGTTTCAACTAATAAGGATGATGCAGCTAAAAATACCATGGCTTATTCTATTTTAAGTGATCACAACACTTCAGATAACATGGATGAGCTTAGAATCAAATTTGATAAACTTACATCACATGATATTACATTTGTAGGTATTATCCAGACAGCAAGAGCATCAGGACTCACAGAGTTCCCTGTTCCTTATGTACTTACTAACTGCCATAACAGCTTATGTGCCGTAGGTGGTACTATTAACGAGGATGATCATATGTTTGGTCTTTCATGTGCTAAGAAGTACGGCGGAATCTATGTTCCACCTCATCAGGCAGTTATACATCAGTATGCAAGAGAGATGCTTGCAGGCTGCGGTAAGATGATTCTTGGTTCTGACTCACATACCCGTTATGGTGCACTTGGTACCATGGCAATGGGAGAGGGCGGACCTGAGCTCGTTAAGCAGCTTTTAAACAGAACCTATGATATTAAGAGACCTGAGGTTGTTGCAATCTATATGACAGGTACTCCACGTAAGGGTGTTGGTCCTCAGGACGTAGCTCTTGCTATTATTGGTGCTGTATTTAAAAATGGATTTGTAAAGAATAAGGTTATGGAGTTTATCGGTGACGGTGTTCATAATCTTTCTGCAGATTATAGAATTGGAATAGATGTTATGACAACAGAGACAACCTGTCTTTCATCTATTTGGGAAACAGATGATACTATTAAGGATTTCTATGATATTCATAAGCGTCCTGAAGAGTATAAGGAGCTTAAGCCGGGTGCTGTTGCTTATTATGATGGTATCGTATATGTTGACTTATCAGAGATTAAGCCAATGATTGCCATGCCATTCCATCCAAGTAATGTTTATACAATCGATGAGGTTAATGCAAACCTTATGGATATTCTCGATGATGTTGAGAAAAATGCACTTGTTTCCTTAAGTAATAATAAGAATATTAAGTATTCCTTAAAGGATAAGGTTAGAAATGGTAAGCTTTATGTAGATCAGGGTGAAATCGCAGGATGTGCCGGTGGTGGATTTGAGAACATTTGCGAAGCTGCAGATATCTTAAAGGGCAAGTTTATCGGATCTGATGAATTTACTCTTAACATTTATCCATCCAGTCAGCCTGTTATGATGGAGCTTGTTAGAAATGGACGTATTGCAGATCTTATTAGCACCGGTGCTACTATTAGATCAGCCTTCTGCGGACCTTGCTTCGGTGCAGGAGATGTACCAGCTAACAATGGTTTCTCTATCAGACATTCAACCAGAAACTTCCCTAACAGAGAAGGTTCAAAGGTTACAAGTGGTCAGATTGCTTCAGTTGCACTTATGGATGCTCGTTCAATCGCTGCAACTGCTGCTAATAAGGGATATCTTACATCAGCAGAAAACATCGATGTTGATTTCTCTAAGCCTAAGTATTACTTTGATTCAGATATTTATGCTAACAGAGTTTACAATGGTGCCGGTGATCCTAAGCCTGAGACAGAGATTAAATTTGGTCCAAACATTAAGGACTGGCCAACTATGACAGCTCTTACAGATGACCTTATTATAAAATGTGTCTCAGAGATTCATGATCCTGTTACCACAACTGATGAGCTCATTCCTTCAGGAGAGACTTCATCCTTCCGTTCTAATCCATTAGGACTTGCTGAGTTTACACTTTCCAGAAAGGACCCTATGTACGTTGGACGTGCTAAGGAGGTTCAGAAGGCAGAGACTGCCAGAATTAATGGTGAAAGTGTAGAGGCTGCACTTCCTGAGATTAAGGATGTATATGCTAAGATTAAGACTAAGTTTGATATAAATGAAGCTAATACTCAGATTGGAAGCTTTATATATGCAGTTAAGCCTGGTGATGGTTCTGCCAGAGAGCAGGCAGCATCATGTCAGAAGGTGCTTGGTGGCTTTGCAAATATTGCTACAGAGTATGCTACAAAGCGTTATCGTTCAAATCTCATTAACTGGGGAATGCTTCCATTCCTTTATCCAGATGAGAACTTACCATTTACTAATGGTGATTACATTCTTGTTAAGGACGTATTAGACGCAGTTAAGAATAAGAAAAATGAAGTAAAGGCTTATGTAATTAAGAGTGATTCTGACACCATGGAAGAGTTCACCCTTACACTTGGTGATTTAACAGATGATGAGAGAGAAATCATTGAGAAGGGCTGTCTCATTAACTATTATAAGAGCCAGAATTCATAATTAGGAGGGTATTATGGCAAAATCATCCGTAGGCAGTAAAAACGCTTGGACCTTGGCTTTACTTGTGCTTGCAGGTATTGTATTAGGAAGCTTCATAGCTCAGGTAACACAGGATGTAAGCTTTTTAAAATGGCTTAACTTTGGTCAGTCATTTGGCTTAAAAAGCCCTGTAGTACTTGATGTAGGAATAATCGTTCTTACCTTTGGTCTTACCATTAAAATTACATTAGGTAGTCTCATAGGTATATTAATCGCGATTATTGTATATAAAATCCTTTAAAATCAAACATTTTTTAAGGTAATATTTGACAGTTTCCTTTATTTAAAATATAATATTATTGTTTTGTTGTAATTAGCGTATTTCAAAGGTTTTTCTTTGAAATAAATACTTAATTAAACTAGTGAGGTTTATATGTGGAAAAAAGTTGTTTTATGGACACTATTTGCTATATTATGCGTAGGTAGCGGTGTAGCTGGATATTTTGTGGCTAGAGTTCAGGTTAGAGCTGAGAAATCCCTTGGCTACATGACAAGAACCTATGAAACTGATCTCTCTGATGTAGATTTAAGTGGTATTGATGTTAAATCTGATAAAAAGATTGTTAATATCTTAGTTATCGGTAATGATGAGAGAACAGAGTATAATGGTAGTAAAGAGGGTGGTTTATCAGACGTTATGATGATTGCTACTCTTGATAAAAAGCATAACAAATTAAAGCTTACATCTCTTATGAGAGATATGTATGTTGATATACCTGGATATACTCCTAATAAGCTTAATTCAGCTTATCCAAGAGGTGGTGTAAAGCTTTTATATAAGACTATAGCAGAGAACTTCGGTATTAAGCTTGATGGTTATGTAGAGGTTGGTTTTAAGGCTTTTGTTAAGGTTGTTAATGACGTCGGAGGCGTAGATATTGAGCTTTCTGAGTCAGAGGCTGAGTATCTTAATACCACTAACTACATTAGAAATCATAAATATCGTAATGTTAAGCCAGGCTGGAATCATTTAAATGGTCATCAGGCCTTAGGTTTCTGTCGTATCAGAAAGAAATGTTATACTGTTACAGGTATTACTGATGATTATGCAAGAACCTATAGACAGCGTACAACCATAGCCGCTACATTTGACGAGCTTAAGACAATGCCTAAGTCTAAGTGGTTAAAGGTTCTTGACCATTCACTTAAATATGTTAAGACAGACCTTAAGAATAAAGAAATTTTAAGATATCTTACAGATGTTGTCAGTATGGGTACAACTTCAATCGATCAGTTCAGACTTCCTATGGATGGATATTATTTAAATCAGGATATTTCAGGAGCTGGAGCATGTCTCGTACTTAATACTAAGGAGAATAACACTGAGGCCCTTAATGAGTTTATATTTGAATATAAGGGTAAGAAGAAATATACATATACTCCTTCAGGAACAACGGCTTCTGCGTCGCCTGATGCGGGAACCACGGATACGACGGGCACCACGGGTACCACCACTACCCAATATTAACTACAAAGAGGAATTATATGACAAGTAAAGAAAGAGCAGAGCTTCGTTCAAAGGCTCAGACAATTCAACCTATTTACAGTATTGGTAAAGAGGGAATTACACCAACCCTTACAGATGGTGTAAGAGATGCTATACATGCAAGAGAGTTAATTAAGATAAATGTTCTTAAAAATTGTGATATTCCAGTTGTGGAACTTGCAAATACCCTTGCTGAGCGTACCTCCAGTGCTGTTGTACAGGTTATTGGAAGAAAGATTGTTTTATACAAGCTTAATCCTGAGTTAGAAAAGAAGAGAAATGGTAAATTGAATGATTCAAAATCAAAACCAAACAAAAAAAGTAATGCAAAATCTAATTCAAAATCAAACAGAAAACCAAATAAATAAAATTGGAATTATGGGAGGGACATTTAATCCAATCCATAATTCCCATATTTACATTGCAAATAAAGCCTTATCCTGTCTAAAACTCGATAAGGTTTTGTTTATACCTAACTATATACCGCCTCATAAGGCTACTAATGCTTTAGAAAAGGATGAGGACAGGTTAAATATGGTTTCTCTAGCCATAGAGGATAATGAAAACTTTATATTAAGTGATATAGAGCTTAGAAGAAAGGGTTTAAGCTATTCCTCGGATACCCTTACAGAGCTTAAGACGATTTTCTCTAAAAGTACACTTTACTTTATTATGGGAAGCGATTCATTTCTTAATCTAAGGAATTGGCATGAGCCAGAAACCATATTAAAGCTTGCGGATATTGTGGTATTTGTCAGAAGTAAAGAGGGAGATGCTTTAGATAAATGTAATGCTAATAATTCTAAAGCTTCAGATAATTTACAGGATAATAATGAAACCTACAATAAAATATTAGAAGAAAAGAAATATTTAGAGGATAATTTAAATGCTCATGTTCACGTGATTAAGACAGATGTTCCAGCACTTAGTTCTACATATATTAGGGAGAATATACATGGAGAAAAAAAGGTTGAAAGACTAGTTAATCCAAAGGTTTTAAACTATATAAAAGAGCATAAATTATATGGAGGTAATTCTCATTGATAGACTATGACTTGCAGAAAAAAATGAAGAAAAAACTTAAAAAGAAAAGATATATTCATTCAGTTGGTGTAATGTATACGGCTATGAATCTTGCCATGAGATATGATTATGATATTGAAAAGGCCGGTATTGCAGGAATCTTACATGATTGCGCAAAGGAATATGACGATGATGAAATGATAAAGCTTTGTGAAAAGAATAAAATTGAAATAACAGAAACTGAAAGGAAGGCCCCATATTTACTTCATGCCAAGCTTGGCGCATATATGGCAAAGCATGAGTATGGAATCGATGATGAGGAAATTCTTTCAGCTATAACCTGGCATACTACAGGAAAGCCTGAAATGACCTTACTTGATAAAATAATTTTTGTGGCAGATTATATCGAACCATCCAGAAAGAAAACTGATTATATAGACAGTATCAGAAAATATGCATTTACAGATCTGGATAAAGCTGTATATACAGAGCTTTACGGCACATTAAAATATGTGCAGGAAAAAGATGCTATAGTGGATGAAAATTCAGTTTTAGCCTATGAGTATTATGAAAAGATGATGGTAATGGACTAATAAAAAAAGTAAAATCATTATAAATAATCCTAAAAATGATAATTAAATATAATTTCGAAAGGAAAATCAAACAATGAGTGATGTAATGAACAGATTAAAAACAGTTTATGATGCAATAGATGAGAAAAAGGGTGAAGGTATAAGTGTCTTGGATATTAAGGAACTCACTGCATTTTCTGATTATTTTGTTATAGCAACAGCAGATAATATGACTCAGCTTGGAGCTATAGTTGACAATGTGGAAGAGAAGATGATAGAGCTTTATAATGAGAGACCAAAGAGTATAGAAGGTGATAAAACCAGCAACTGGATCCTTATGGATTATCGTGATTTTGTGGTTCATATCTTTACAAGAGAAAGCCGTCCTTTCTATGATTTAGACAGAATTTGGAAGGAAGGAAAAGAGATTTCTTTCTAAATTTTTCTTACTTAGTCAAAAATGTTCGATAAATCTTACATATTTGTTTGACACGAATATTTGTTCGTGTTATAATCAAAAAAGAACTAAGGTTCGTATTGTTTTTGAATAAAAAAATTGATGATATGTTCGATGATATATCAGATTGTGAGGTTTATATGAGTGATAAGAATTCTCTAACTGCGAAACAACAGGTTATACTGGATTATATTAAGGAAGAGGTAATGAAGAGAGGCTATGCTCCATCTGTTCGAGAGATAGGTGCAGCTGTTGGTCTTAGCTCTACTTCCTCAGTTCATAACCAATTACAAAAGCTCGAACAAAAGGGTTATATTAAGAAGGATCCATCTAAGCCAAGAACCATAGTTGTTGTAGATGATGAGTTTAATATACAGGAAAGAGAGATAGTTAATATTCCCGTAGTGGGAGAGGTAGCTGCAGGTCTTCCTATATTTGCAGATCAGAATATTACAGGATATTTCCCTATGCTAGCAGAAGAGATGCCACAGGGTGAACTGTTCATGCTTAAGATTAAGGGTGAAAGTATGATTAATGCCGGTATATATGACGGCGATATGGTACTTATCAAAAAGCAGAACACGGCGTCTAATGGAGATATAGTAGTAGCTATATTAGAGGATTCAGCAACTATTAAGACATATAGAAAAGAAAAGGATTATGTAGTTCTCCAGCCTGAGAATGATACCATGGATCCGATTATCGTTAAAAACAGAGAACTAATTATAGTTGGAAAGCTAATTGGCTTATATAGAAGCTATATGTAATCGTTCGAAATTATTCGAACAGGAATATATGAAACCATCATAAATAATTGTTATTTATGGTGGTTTTTTTGATGGGAAAATATAATTTTAAATTATTCAATATGGAATAAGAATCATTCAAAAGCCTTATAAATAGGGTAGTATAGAGCATTCTAAAATTTAAATTCATACAATATTATATCTCCTATAAAAAAATATTATAAAATCGAAAATATGTTCTTGACAGAAAATATGTTCGATGATATAATACGTATTAGAACAAAGGTTTGATGTTCGTGTGATCCTTATAAGGACATGCATTAACAGATTAGGAGGTATTTGTTATGGATAGGATGATTAATTTATTTAGAAAAGATTCAAAGGGTAGATATATTATTTTTAGAAACTATTATTTTATTGCAGCTGTTATAATTCTTGGAGCAGTAATTTCATTAGGTATTTTCCATTATACGGCCAAGGTATCCAGTGCATCCACTGATCAGAAACAGAAGCTTATCAGTGTTAAGGTTCAGGATGGCGATACATTATGGGAAATTGCAGCTGACCATTACACATCACAGTTTGGTTCAGTTAAGAAGTATGTAACTGTTATAAAGGAGACTAATTCACTTAAGAACGATACATTAATTCCTGACAGTTATATTGCAGTACCTGTTTATGAGAATTAATTTGATGTGACAGCATATAATAATTATTATATATAATTCAATTAATGAATATATGTAAAGCTCCAGGAAGAAAAAGACATTTTCAAGCCGCATAATTTGAATAGTACATTTATTTAATCTGTAAAATGATTTATCCCCCAATAAATTATTTGAATAGCAGAACTCAATTTCAAACATAAAGTATATATTTTTAATAATCACAATCACAAATCACTATAGTATTATTTAAATTATGCGGTGATTTTTGCTTAAATTGCCCTACAGGATAGTAGGGCTTTATTTATTATTCTAAATTCAACTATTCCCTAAATATGCATTTAGCGAAAAGAATAGTATAAAAAACTAGAGAATAGGAAGAATTTGTGATATACTTGATTCATGGGGTTTTTGAGGATTCTGAGGGGTTTTTACATGCTTTAAGGTGTATTTTACCTTTTATCTTTTCTCAGAGCTGTTTTTTGTTTTATATTTTTATATAATTTTACATTTCAATTCGGTTTTTTAGAATTTGTTTTTTATCTTGGAGGTATTTATGTCTAACTATAAAAATGAAACTGATTTTAAAAATTTAAATAAGGTAAAAGAAATCACAAAGGATTTTCCATCCTTCATTAAGGATTATATTAATTCACTTGTTACCAGTACAACTACAAGTACAAGGCTTGGCTATGCCATTAATATTAAAAGCTTCTTAGATTATCTTGTAGATAATAACTCATCTCTAAAATCCTATAAAGACATAACACCTAAGGTATTTGCCGCTATTAGACGCGTAGATATTATTGAATATATATCTGATACCTCTTCATATATTGATTTAAATGGTAACAGCCGTGTTTCTAAGGAACATGGAACTGCCAGAAAACTCACTGCATTACGCAATTTATATCAGTTTTTGGCTGTAAATCATGAGTATCCGGACATTACAGAGAATACAGCAGCCCTTGTGAAAATGCCTAAAATAAGGGAAAAAGACGTAATTGCCCTTGAAAAAGACGAAATTCAGGCATTTTTAAAGGCCGTAACCGGCTGGGAATCCTATTTGGAGTCTACTAATCAGAAAAAAGCCCTGGATTATTATCTTAAAACCAAGTATAGAGATACAGCAATTATGATGCTGTTTTTAGGTACAGGAATGCGTATTTCAGAGCTTGTAGGCATTAATATAGGCGATTTGGACCTAAATCATAACGCTGTTCGAATTATTAGAAAGGGTGAAAAAGAACAATCTGTTTATTATAATGACAGGGTTAAAAAGGCTCTGGTGGATTATATTGATATAGAAAGGGTTACCTTATCTCAAAATGCTGAGGATAAAACGCCTTTATTCTATTCCTTACAGAAAAAAAGAATTACCAACAAATCTGTTGGTAATTTAGTAAAAAAATATGCAACTGTTGCAGTTCCTAATAAACATATTACACCTCATAAGCTTAGAGCATCCTATGCTACACAGCTTTATGACGCTAGTGGAGACATTTTCCTAGTTAGTGATGCACTTGGTCACAGCAGGCTTGAAACCTCTAAGAAATACGTTCGTTCTAAGCAGGCTGCACGTAAAATTGCATCAGAGAAAACTGACGACTGGTTATGATAGATATGTACTGCTTCCATTTCTGAAGCTGTCTACTATCACACTCATCTCATAGATATCTTCTATGGTAAGATCCTGATTAGCCAGGTATTCATGGATGAAATCGGATATTTTACCGTTGTAGAGTTGCTTTATGTGAATAGAGGTTTCGATTTTTTGAACAGTTTCCTTTTCAATTAAAGGCTTACATATAAAGCCTGGATCTGTTCTTTCGATAACACCCTTATCAATAAGTCTTTTTATAACGGTATAGGTGGTATTTTTCTCCCAACCGATATATTCCTTTATAACACTTGCTATATCCTTGGCTGATAACTGGCCATTAGCCCAGATTAACTCCATAACATTTAATTCTCCATCATGAAGTCTAACTACCTTATTGTTTGGATCATTTAAATATGCATTCAGTTCAGCCTGATTACTAAAATCAATCATTTTTACATCTCCATTATGTTTTAGTTCATGTTTTTCTTTTCATTTCTAATGGTATCAAGAATCTTCTGAAAATACTCAGGTAAGGGTGCTGTAAACTCCATATATTCTTTAGTGGTTGGATGTATGAAGCCAAGCTTTCTGGCATGTAAAACCTGACCCTCTGTTTCATATTTTTGTTTGGATTTACCATATACAAGGTCTCCAAGAAGTGGATAACCGATACTTGCCATACTGACTCTTATTTGATGAGTCCTGCCTGTTTCTAAGGTACAGGAAACATAGGTGTGATTATGATCAGGATATTCTAAAACCTTATAATGAGTAACAGCATGCTTTCCATTTTTAACATTTACAGCCATTTTCTTACGGTCAGAAGTAGAACGTCCTATAACAACATCTATAGTACCTTCAGGGTTTTTAACATGTCCCTTTACTATACAAACATATTCACGGGTTATAGAATGCACCTTTAACTGCTCAGCAATAAACTTGTGAGAATTATCATTCTTACAAGCTACTATAACACCTGTGGTATCCTTATCTATACGATGGACTATACCAGGCCTCATAACGCCGTTAATACCGCTTAAAGAGTCCTTGCAATGATATAAAAGAGCATTTACCAGGGTGCCATTGAAATGTCCCGGCGCAGGATGCACCACAAGTCCCTTTTGCTTATTTATAACAATGATGTCATCGTCCTCATATAAAATATCTAAAGGAATATTTTCCGGTTTTATCTCAGGCTCCTTTATAACTGGAAATTGAAGCTTCACAACATCACCAATTTTAAGATTATATGAGGCTTTTACCGGCTTATCGTTCACCATAACTTCATTATTATCGATCATAAGTCTAAGAAATGAACGAGAAAAATCTTCAATTGACTGGCTGAGAAATTTATCAAGCCTTATACATTGCTCCTCAGCATCAATATTGAACAATCTAATATTATCTTGATTACTCATTAAAAATCTCCATAAAACATTAAATCAAGTTTTAAATGTCCTTTTTAAATGTTATTTTTTTCAAGTCACTATCCTTGTAATAAAAGCATACAAGGAATATAAATAAAAATGAAGCTACTACAATTAAAATATCTGCAAAATTAAATATTGGAAAATTAATAAGCTTAAAGTACAAAAAGTCTCTAACATATCCCAAATATATTCTGTCAATCATATTGCCAAGAGCACCGGCTCCAAGCATTACTATAGCTATTTTAAGCAATAAATACTTTTTTTCTTTTGGTATGGCAAAGAAAATAAAAAAGAAACCTATTAATACGATGACGGCTATAATTATGAAAAACCATCTTTTATTAGTCAACATACCAAAGGCTGCGCCATAGTTATAGACAACCTTTATCACAAATATATCAGATAATAGCTTTACTTCTCTCCCATCACTAAATTCATTAATAATGAAAAATTTGCTAAGCTGATCAGATACTGTTAGTAAACAAAGTAGTATAAACCATGGTACAGCCTTCAGTAATTTATGAAATATAGAATTCATAAAAAATTTTCCTTAAATTATCATATTATGCATCAATAAATGTAAATCCACCAGCGGCATTATCACCGGATGCATCCTCTGCAGGAGCCTCTTCTACAGGCATTTCCTCAACTGGAACTTCCTCAACAGGAGCTTCAACTGGAATATCATCTACAGGAGTATCGAATTCATCCTGCATATCTGGCATTTCATATCCATTAGCATTTTCATTTGAAACAAAGCCGAAATCACTTCCAGCAGGTGCTGCTTCTGGAGCTTCATCCATAGGAACCTCTTCAACAGGAACTTCATCAACTGGAACCTCATCCATAGCAACCTCAGGTGCTGCTTCTTCAACAACCGGCTCTTCAACAGGATCGTCAATAGTAATACCTGCATTAGCAGATCTGTCAATATCAAAGTTAAGACCTGATGCATTAAGACCATCCTTATCAAGCTCTTCTGAAGGATCATCAAATGCATTGATTCTTTCAACCTGATCCTTTGCGTTCTGTGCGAACATTTCATCGTTCTTAGCGATAGTATCCTTAGAAGCCTTAACTGCATCCTCAAGACCATCAACCTTAACATCAAATGAACCATCCTCAACAGATTTTAACTGAAGATTTAATACTTCAACAAACTTAGTCTTAAAATCATCGAAGCATTTCTGAATAGTATCAATCTGTGCATTAATATCCTTTAACTCGTCATTCTTAGTCTTAAGCATATTATCTGTTTCTGTCTGAGCATCTGCAAGCATCTTCTCAGACTTCTCTGTAGCTTCCTTAACCATAGCCTCAGACTTCTCAGTTGCCTCAGACATAAGAGTGCTGTGCTTTTCTTCTGCTTCCTTAGTGAGAGCTTCAGACTTCTCTGTAGCTTCTCTAAGCATAGTATCAGCTTCTTCCTTAGAAGAACTTCTTAATGTCTCAGCCTCTTCATTAGCCTGAGATAAAGTAGCCTCTGCCTGCTCATTAGCTTGAGATAAAGTAGCCTCTGCCTGCTCATTAGCACCATTAGTAATAGATTGAGCCTCTTCATTAGCTTCAGCGATAACCTTATCAGCTTCCATCTGCGCATGAAGAAGTGCTTTCTGAAGGGTACTCTCCATATTCTTATAATACTGTACGCCCTCATTAAGTTCAGTGATTTTGGATTTTAAATCCTCATTCTCTTTGAATAGAGTCTCGTAATCCCCTGCTACAAGATCAATAAATTCATTAACCTCTTTACTGTTGTAATTGCCGCCCATACCGGCCTTAAAAATGTGACTTCTAATGTCAACTGGTGTAAGCATAAGTGTACTACCTCCTCTTAAGTTTTATATTTTAGATGCTAAAGCATCAAAAATTTCGTAAATAATAATTAATATACTTCATTCTCTACAGTAGGAAAATCCTCACTGAAATCAGAAGAATTAATTAAATCCCCTGTGATATCTATATTGCCAGGTGTGAAAATATAAATATATTTTGAAACGGTACAAATGTTACCATCAACAGCATATACACAACCTGAAACGATATCAATAATTCTCTGAGCCTCAAACCCCTCTAAAGCTTCAAGATTAACAACAACAGGCTTACCCTGCTTAATGCTGTCACAAATCTTAGCAGAATCATTAGTATTCATAGGCTTCTGAGTTTGTAATTCAAATGAATTACCAGATGATGTATTTAACAATTTAACTACCTTCCCTGTTTCCTGATTTTTAGTTTTTGTAATAGAAGTTCTTCTTCTGGAAGAATAAGATGTTTCCTCTTCAGGCTCTTCTTCTCTGGAAGAACTGTATCTTCTGTTAGTTTTAGCAGAACGTCTAAAGCTAAGAGGTGATTTTTTCTTAGGTGCTCTTTCTTCTTCTTCTTCCTCATCTAAAAATGAATCATCATAATCGTCGTCGTCATCATATGAATCGTCGAAGTCATCCTCATAGATATCCTCTTCATAATCAGCACCGCCGTCCATGTTTAATGCACTCATTAACTTCTCTGCAAAATTAGCCATTGTTTCCCTTCCATTCCTGCGATAATCATATTTAATTAAATAAGAGTAATCGCCAAATATTTTATATATTAAATACTATAATTTCTCTCACCGAATATTCCGGTTCCAACTCTTACAAAATTCGCTCCCTCTTCAATAGCAACCATGTAATCACCAGTCATACCCATTGAAAGAAAATCCATACTTACATTATCTATGTTTTTGGCCTTAATGTCAACTAACAATTCGCGTAAATTGCGAAAAATCTCACGATTAGATTCAGGATTTTCGGTATATGGCGCGATTGTCATAAGACCTTTTACGCGTATATTCTGAAGTGTAGCAATTTCTCTAACGAGATTTTCCGTATTTTCAAGGCTTAGACCGAATTTTGTCTCTTCCTTTGCTACATTAACCTCTATAAGAATATCACTTATAACATTTTTCTTAACAGACTCCTTACTAATAGCCTCTGCCAGGTGAAGTGAGTCAACAGAATGTATAAGAACTGCATTACCTACAACATATTTAACCTTGTTAGTCTGTAAATGTCCTATAAAATGCCAATTAATATCATCAGGAAGCTCTTCCTTTTTTCTCTTCATTTCCTGAGCCTTATTCTCACCAAAATTACGATAGCCCTCATTATAGGCTTCCATAATCATTTCATTAGGCTTGGTTTTACTTACTGCAATAAGAGTAACATCCTTTAAGTCTCTGTTAACCTTATTACAAGCATTTTCAATGTTATTCATAACATTTACAAGATTAGTGGCAACTGACATTATTTTCATCCCCTATCTAAATTAATTGTATTTTATTATTAATAGATCAAATCGTTTTCATCTATTATATCTGCATTTAAAACTATATGATCATAGAGTGAAAGTCCATATGAGGTTTTGCTGCTTACTATGGCAAATTCGCTATTTTCATATAAAACCTCTATATAGTTGAATTTACAGTATCCGTAATTACAATTATATACACCCTCCATAAGCTTTGGAGCCTTTAGCTGATAATCCTTACCGGTGCTGGAGTAGATAACCACACCCTCCTTAAGATTATTAGAAGAAATGTAATAATTACCGTCTTCATCAGTGGTATAGATAGAAACCTCAGAAAGTACATAATCATTTTTAACGGAGCTATCCTTCTTTTCGGTATCGGCCTTATCCATAAATACACAGGAATTATTATCTGTATTAAAGGTTAAGAATTCCTTAGGAATATAAAAGGCCTTTCTTTCCACTATGGATGAGATAGGTATCTGATAACCTGAAGCTCCATTTAGATTAATCTGTAAATCAATGTATCTTGAATTAATATATTGCTCGAGATAATTGCTTAAGGTAAATACAGCGTAGTATTTGCCGTCTCTCTTAAAGGTCTTGGTACTAGGGTAGGTTGTAACATTAATCTTTTTTAAGGTAATGCTGACTGTACCCTGCTTTTTGATGTTTTTATATTTTGATTCGGAAACAGGCACAACGATAGACCATCTGTTGCTGTTAATTAGCTTATATACATTGTCACCTGTTTTAACAAAGGAATTTTGTTTAATAACATTTTTAGAATCTGATGTATCTTCAAAATGCTTATAGGTAATATCTCTAAGCTTTAAATCCTCTTTATTATCAGTGATATAGGAAACTATACCTGATTTTTCGGACTTATAGACTGTAAAGCCTGTGGTATTCCTGTTATTTCGAAGCATTTTATTAATCTTCGTACGAGATTCCTCTATGGAAATCTGCTCGATGGTATTGTTAATGTTATATTGGAAGCTTTGGATAGACTCATAATTGGATGGAGTATAATCATTTCGAAAATCCTTAATGGAGCTTCTGATTTCATCAATAGCCATATTATCAGTGGTATCCACATTTAACTCATTGGTTATTTCCTTAAACACATCACCGGTTTCATCCAGAGAATAGATTCTACCGTTAATACCAACCTTCTGACCCTCTCCCACAAAATAATTAATATAACCGGAAGAAGAGCTTTTTACGACTGTTTCATCTCTAAGCACTAAGCCGCGAACCACGTCATTATCGGAAATGCTCTTTTTGTTAACCTCATAAATGGCCAGAGATTTTTTAGAAATAGTCATAAAAAATACATATAGTACGAAGCCTGCAATAAGAACAAGAATAGCGCCGGCAACGAAACTACTGTTATTGTTGGATTTATTTTTGATTTTAATAACTTTATCTTTAACATTAGAATCAGTATTACTACTGCCCTTTTTCTTCTTATTACTCGTTGTACTCACCTATTCCATACCTTTATTAATCAATATTAAAACACATAAATGTATTAAAATGCATTTAATTATTTACTACTCGATTTTTTCCAGTAAAGCCGTCATCTGGGTATAAAGCTGATAATGATCAAAGGCCTTAAGAACCACCGAAACAAATTCTTCACCGGTATTTGTATTCTTGCTGCATATAATGAGACAGGCGCCTGCATCAGAGGTTGTACCCGTCTTACCACCTATAACCTTAACTCCCTTAGGAGTAGCTGTAGTCCCCTTAATGTACTGATTTGTGGTATTACAAATCATATGATGGTCACCACCGTCTTTGTCCTTATAATCAGTCTGATACTGCGGTGTATTAATAATCTTTCTAAAAAGCTTATACTTTAAAGCCTGATTAAAGAATAAATATAAATCATAAGCTGTAGTATAATGTCTCTTACTGTGTAAGCCGTGAGGATTAACAAAATGTGAATCAGAAGCACCGATTTCAGCAGCCTTCTTATTCATCATTTTAGAAAAATTCTTTACGCTTCCTGCAACATGCTCTGCAACACCCTGTGCAGCGTCATTGCCTGAGAAAAGCATCATACAAAACAAAAGGTTTTTAAGCTTTATCTTATCCCCTTCTTCAAAGCCGCATTTCATGGCGCCGGGCTCTGTAATATGAGTAGCCGCATATGAAAATGTAACGGTCTCGTTAGGATCGCAATTCTCAAGAGCCAGTAATGCTGTTATAACCTTAGTTGTAGATGCAGGATAAAGTCTTTTATGAACATCCTTAGCATATACAGCTTCATTTTTAGAAATATTAACTAACATACATGAGTCTGCACTAAAGGCTGAATCATCCTCGGTCATATCCTCAGAATTAACAATTGCAATATCCTTGGAAATGTAATCCTCAGTATATGAAACACTTTTATTACTAATGGAATCAGAGAGCTTAATCTCTGTATTAGAAAAAGTAGGATCAACCTCTACAGCGCAACCTGACAGATTTATTATGACTAATGAAAATAATAAAAATGTAGGAATCACTCTTTTCTTAAAAAAACTCATAATTATTCACCTTAAAATAAAACGAAAACTATTATAGAGATTTATCTAACAGCCTCGCGCCACTCAAGATCGCCTCTGTCAAGAGCTTTAACCAAAAGCTCTGCAGTTGCCAGATTAGTAGCATATGGAATGTTATAGGTATCGCAAAGATGCATAACGTTATAAACGTCAGGCTCATGCTGTTTTGGAGAGTTTGGATCTCTCAAAAATATAACCATATCAATCTGATTATGCTCAATCTGTGAAGCAAGCTGCTGCTCGCCTCCCAAGTGACCTGCAAGATACTTGTGAATGGTCAGATTAGTGACCTCTTCTATAAGTCTTCCTGTAGTTCCCGTTGCATAAATGTCATGTTTGCTTAAGATTCCCCTATATGCAATGGAAAAATTCTGCATGAGAATCTTTTTTGAATCGTGTGCAACAACCCCAATATTCATATTTGCCCCCTTAAAATAAAATACCTAAATCCGTTGTAAACCCAATCTTTATTATAGCATTTTTCACCTATTGACACAAGAGAATTTAAAACATTTCATCCTCAATTGAGTAAAAATCATCATAGCTTGATCTAAGATGTAAACCGCCCTTTGATGACTTGTTTGGCTGAATACTGATATTCATAACCAGACCTATACCAATCATAGCGGAAACCATGGAACTTAGACCATTACTTAGGAAAGGCAGAGGAAGTCCGGTATTTGGGAACATAAAGGTAGCAACGCTTATATTTGTAAATACCTGGAACACAAACATTGCAGCTACACCAATTGCAATCATTCGTCCCTGGAAGCTTTGCGCCTGTTTACTGATTCTTATGCATCTTATAATAAGAATTGCATAGAGAATAAGAACTAATAAACAACCCAAAAATCCGAATTCTTCGCCGATAACTGACCAGACGAAGTCACTCTCCTTAACGTAAACAGTATTATATACTCTTGAACCAACTCCACCATCCACAAGGAATTTACCATAAAGCTTACCGGAAGCTATGGAACTTACAGAACGAAGCTGCTGGTAGTTAGCGTCCATGGCGTTTTGAGTATCAGGATTAATCCATGCAACAATACGCCTGAACTGGTAAATATTCTCGTAAAGATATTTATAGGAAAATGAAAATGGTCTTGTAAAATACCAAAGTGATAATCCTAAAACCGGTATTGTAATACCGAAAACCCAGCCGAAAATTCTATAGGAAGTACCTGCGGCAAATGCTACTGAAAGCATGATAAAGAACACCACAAGACTTGATGAAAGGTCGGGCTGTGAAAGGATTGCAAGCATTGGTATAAGTGTAAGTAAAAAGACCTTTACAAGAGTTGATATTTTATAAACTTTTTTATGCCACCTCTCATAAATCCAACCGATAAATATGATGAATATTACCTTCATAAGCTCGGAAGGCTGGAAAGTAATAGGACCTAAATCTATCCATCTTACAGCGTCAGTTGTATGATCGTTTCCGAGAGGTGTATGGGTAGCAAGTGTAAGTAAAACACCACCAACATAGTAAATTGGAGCGAAACGGCATATAAAATGATAATCCATAACCATGATTATAAGAATTATAACTATGCCGAGAGCTATACCAAAAAGCTGGTTTTTCATGTAGCCAGGACCCTTATCAGCCCCACCTGCCTGTCTAACGGCGAAAACACCGATAGCACAGAGAGATAAAACCATAAAGATTAGAACTACATCAATCCTCTTCCAATCATATTTTTTAAGTATCTTTAACATTAATTATAAAACCTCTTAAACTAAAACTTAAAACAAAATTTAAAAGCTAAAACACAAGTAAAAACAAAGCTTAAAACCTAGTCTGTAACCTTAGCATCTGAATCCACCTTGATTCCACCGGAAACCTTCTTCTTACGGCTACTGAAGTAATATTTATAAATATCACTGGCTGCATAGGCCGCATTTGCTGAAGCATAACCATTAGGAATAACTGTGGTAACACAGATTTTAGGCTTGTTATAAGGTGCAAATGAAACGAAGTAAGCGTGGTTAGCGTGAAGGGTGGTCTGCTGAGCAGTACCGGTTTTACCTGCCACATCAACCTTTAACCTGTCAAAATACTCATTAATAGAGCTTTCAGGTCCATTTACCACAAGTCTCATACCCTTATGAACTGCTGTCCAGGAGGAATCATTAATCTCAACCTTATTTCGTACATCAGGTTTTTTCTTAAGAACTGTTTTACCATTAATGTCCTTAACCTTATCAATAAGAGTAAGATTATAACAGGTTCCCTTGTTAGCAACAGTAGTTATATATCTTGAAAGCTGTACCGGAGTATAACTGTTAGTAGCCTGTCCGATAGCAGTTCTTACGATATCAGTAGTTGAGAAGGATGGCTCAGTTTCCTGAACCTCCACACCGGACTTATCTGTAAGTCCAAACATTTCTGCGTATTTCTTAAGCCTTGAAAGACCACGTTTATTGTTAACAGTGCCCTTATAGGTACCTGCAAGTCTGTAACCAACTGTATAGAAGAAATAGTTACAGGAAACTCCGATAGCCTGGGAAACATTGATGTTACCATGGGAAACTGTGGTCCAGTCCTTAGGTGAAGGAGTAATTTCAGTAAATACTGTCTTATCTAAAATTCTTGAATCCGGAGTAATAACACCCTCTTCCATACCTGCTATAGAGGAAACTACCTTGAAGGTAGAACCTGGAGCAAGCTTTTGCTGGGTAGGTCTGTTAATTAACGGTGAGGAAGAATTCTCAGTAAGGTAAGTATAGAAATACTCAGAATCTACCTGATTAGCCATTTTATTATTGTCATAGCTTGGATAGGTGACCATAGCCTTAACATCACCGGTTTTAACATCAGTAATAACCACTGAACCGGAGCAAGGGTCAAGGCCTAATTCACCAGGTGTAATCTCTAACTTCTTAAGCTTTTTCATAATAAAGCTGTAGGAAGAAATAACACCTCTTTTAAGCTTCTGATAATCATGTTCGTTATATTTTATATCACCCTGATCAAAAAGCATAAGGCATATATCCTTACCTGAAAGCTCATAGTGATAAATGAGATAGCTGTAAATCTTTTTGGAGAATTTATTATCCTTTTCTAACTGCTTAAAGGTATAATCTAAAAGCTTCTCATATATTTCCTCTGTACTATAATAATTATCTCCAACCTTAAGTAAGGATAGATCAACCATGTTCTTTGAAATGCAGTGTTGCAGGAACTTAGAAAGGCTTATTCTATCGTTTTTATAATCCCTGTAATAAGAATCACTGGTCTTAATTTTAGAGGATTTTATTATCTCATTTTCTCTAATAAATTCATAAAAATATTCTAAGAAATCCTTGTTATATTTTGTGAGATCATCATTGGTCTTATTAGAATTATAAGCAAGATATTTTCTCATTTTTTTAAATATAACTTTTCTTTTTCTCTTAAACTTCTTATAGGTTTTCTTCTCTAAAGGAGAAGCCGCACTATCGGTAAATCTTGAAGGGTTAACTATATTGTTACAAATAAGAGCATTGTAAACATCATAGATTGGAACCTTAATATCCTTAGAGGAATGGCCTCTGGTTCCTGCGTCAGTACCCTGAGTAATCTTAGATACCAGGATACCTGCAATATGCTCTTCTAAAAGCTTATAGCACTCCTCCTGAAGATCTGCATCTATGGTAAGGTATAAGTCATTTCCTGCTTCCGGCGCTTCAACACTGGAATAGGTTATAACATTACTGGTATTAGCATCTACAACAAGCTTTTCTTTACCCTTTTTACCACGAAGATATTTTTCAAAGGTGCTTTCAAGACCTGAGATACCTACCTGATCTTCTGAGGTATATTCATCACCCTTATTGTTTTTATTAAGCTCTTCAAGCTTTTCATCGGATACAGTTCCTGTATAACCAAGCATATGAGCAAAATACTTACTCTTCTTATACTTTCTGGTGGTATCCTGTGAAATATCAACACCTGGTAAATCCATAGAGTTTTCTTCTATGGCTGCAACCGTTTCATTCTTAATATTTTTAGAAACAACTATAGGCATATACTCCTTATAACGATTTATAAATAAAGCATATCTTATAGCCATGATTTTAAGTGCTGTTTTATCATCATATTTTTCATCAATTCCAAAGCTTGTGGTATTAGCTTTTTTCTCTTCTCTTAAGTATTCAAAAAGCTCCCTTGCATCCATTTCCTTCTGCTCATCCGTAAGGCCCTGAATACCATTTTTAACAGCAAAGACCTCAGATTTAAAAAGCAGCAATGGATTACCATCCAAGGAATATTCCATCTTACCATTTTTATTCATGGTAATACCAAAATCAATATCAATGGTATCCTTATTACTTTCAATTAGTCTGATAAGATAATAAATAAGTGAGTTTTTCTCCTCGGATTCCATATTATTAATCTCATCATAATCCTTTAGAACAACGTTATATGATAATTTATTATAAGCTAAAAGCTTACCGTTACAATCGTATATCTTACCTCTGGTAGCCTTAATAAGCCTTGTTTTCTGAGTTAGGTTATCTGCAGCAGTTTCATACTTTTCAACCTTTGCAATCTGCAAAACAAACATACGGTTAACAAGTATTGAAAGAAGGAGTATATATACAACTGTAATAGGACGTAATCTGTTATTAAAAAACTTTTCCAGATATGTTTTAATGGTTTCCCACATGGGTTACTCCTTTATTTGACTCTTAATCTTAACATCGCCGACCTTTGCAAATACTTCTCTAGGTGGATATATTTTCTTATCGATAAGGCTTACGATGGAAAATATAATTAATCCCCAGATACTTGTATAAATCATTTCCGGCAGCATGATTTGAACAAAAAATGTTATAAATTCGATTCTTCCTCTAAGAAGAAATCTGGTAATAAAATATAACAAATTAAAAGCTAAATCACTTAATGCAAATGTAACTACAAGAATTATATAATTCTTACTAAAATACTGCTTGATTACAGAACCATTTACATAAGCAATTAAAACATATAATATAACAACCAAACCAATTACACTGCTATACATAACATCGTGAAGGATGCCACATAAAACACCTGTAAACATTCCCAGTCGTCTTCCATAGACAAAGCCAAAAACTGTTACACATACCAGTAAAAGATTTGGCATAACATCCTTAATGGCAATTCTTGGAAATATTGTGGTTTGAAGTAAAAACATAACAATAGTAGTTATGAATGCAAAAATGTATTTTTTCACTTAAGCATCTCCTCCAAATCTTCTGAATCCTTAAGCTCGGTTATAACAAGAACCATCTCAAGATTTGTGAAGTCAACTGCAGGCACAAGTGAGCCTGTAAGTGTAAGGTTTGAAGAATCCTTTTTCACATCCTTAACATAACCAATTAAGATTCCAGGAAGATATCTGTCACTAATCTGAGAGGTCACAACCTCATATCCATCCTTAACCTTTGAATCTGCCTTGATTCCGCTAACATCTATAATTCCCTGATTCATAGTGGAAAGATTACCGGAAACAATACAATGATCCTTGGTTTTAAGAACAGAACCTGAAACATTACTTTCATCATCAATGATGGAAACAACAGTAGAATAAGAATTTTTAACCTCTGTTACTCTTCCAACTAATCCGTTACCGGCGATAACATTCATATTTTTCTTAATACCATGCTTAGAACCTTTATCTATAACAAAGGTATTAAACCAGTTATCAGGATCAGAAGAAATAACTCGGGCTGCAACCTTAGGATAATCGGCATATTCCTCATCCAGGTCATAAAGCTTTCTAAAGTTTTTAAGCTCGTATTTATTCTGCTGTAAAAGCTGTTTCTCTTCATTAACTTTTTTAATCTGCTTTTTTAACTTTTTATTCTCTTTTACCAGCTTATTCATAGTGGTAAAATAGTCCTTTTTGTCAGCTAACCAAACACCGATGGTATTAACACCCTTTTGCATAGGAGCAACTACCGAGGTAACACCATTTCTTACGGGAGTCATCTTATCCTCAAATCTAAAGGAAATCACCGCAATAATTACACATATAACAATAATAATTATAAGTATGTATTTCGGATCAATGGTTATATTATTCCTTTTGTTAAATTTCATGTTAAGGAATACCTCCATTTAATGTATAAAAAATAATTAATTAGTAAAGTGGTAAAGCATATTTATCTGCAAGCTTCTGGTTTTCAATTAAGTAACCAAGTCCTGAGATAACAGTTTTCTGAGCAAACTTAGTTGTATTAACCTTCATATAGGTGGAGTCTGCTACAAACTGATCTAATTCATTTATCCAGGAAGAACCTCCGGTAAGATATATACCGTTATTCTCGATGGATGCTGAAATCTCCGGTGGAGTATGCTCTAAAATCTTAGTTATCTGAGTACTAAGATCAGCAAAAACATTCTCAACCAAAGGATATATTTCTTCAGAATGAACTGTAAGATTTTCAGGAAGACCTGAAACCATATTTTTACCAAATACATCTGCCGTCCTTTCAGAAGGATTGGCAGTAATAATCTTTTTCTTTAGCTCTTCAGCTGTACGAAGACCGATTACAAAATTATATTCCTTTCGAATGTAATTAAGAATCTGTCTGTCAAAGTAATTACCGCCCATAGGAAGAAGTCTTGATACAACAATTCCTCCACCTGCTATAACTGATATTTCCACAGTATCGGCACCGATATTTACTATCATATCTCCCGCTGTTTTATCAATATCAATCTTAAGACCAAAGGCATCGCAAATAGGTTTATCTATAAGCTTTACAGATTTTGGTTTACTGTTACCCTCCTGAATAACCTTTTTAAAGGCATTTTTCTCAACCTCATTAAAGTCAGCAGGAACAGCTATATAAAATCTTGCTCCCTTAAGCTTAGGCTTCGCAGTAATCTCAGCCGCCATATAATCCCAAAGCATTATCATATCTGAAAGCCTTGCTACACCGCCGTTAACCATAGGAAAGTTAACAGAGATAGAGTCTGGGGATTTTTCAAACATAAGATATGCCTCATCTCCCATTGCTATGGCTCGTTTATTCTCATTCTTACCCATGGTGGCAATAACATTTCTTTCATTCATGATTATGCCATCTTTTTTTCTATATATTTTAATACTTCCAGTACCAAAGTCTATTCCATAAACCTTCTGTATCATTATGACCTCACTAAATTAAACCTAAGATATTAGATTATGTTCTTTCATGCTGAAATAAACATTCTCTCCGATGATAATATGGTCTAAAAGGGTTATATTAACCAGTTCACCGGTATCTACAAATTTGTTAGTTACATAAATGTCGCTGTCACTTGGAGTTGGATCACCAGTTGGATGATTATGAGCAATTATTATACCACTGGCCTTATGCTTTATGGCATAATAATAGACTTCTTTAGCAGAGGCCACACACGAATTAAAGGAACCCTTAGCAAGCCAAAGTTCTTTAATTAGAACATTTCTTGCGTTTAGCAGAAGGACCAAAAGCTCTTCCGTCTCCTTTTCTCTCATAATGTTCATGTACTTATCTGCAACCACATCAGGTGAGTCAAATGAAAGCTCATTATTTACAAATCTTTTGTTGGTTACTCTTTTTGTAATTTCCTTTAAGGCAATCATCTGAATAGCCTTAACCTCGCCCACACCATTAATATCCTTTAATTCTTCTTCGTTACATCTTAAAAGGCCACTAATATTAGCCCCGGGAAGAGAATTAATTATTTCCGAGGATAGCTCTTCACAGCTTATACCCTTAACCCCGGATCTTATAATGATAGCTATTAGTTCCGCATCTGTTAAGCACTCAGGTCCATATATTTTACATTTTTCATAGGGACGTAAATAAGTGCCTTTGTTTTTAACTTCTTCTTTACTAAACATGAAACCCTTTCTACCAATATAAAAAAGCTCCCGAACGTATATAATAACATACACAGGGAGCTTTTGCAAGATTATAAGCCTATAATAGACCTTTATTTTTAAGTTTTTGTAGACTTGTAAGAATGCCGAGTTTGGCATTGTAGTAGGTAAGTCCACCCTGAAAATATACAGCATATGGTTCTTCTATAGGACCATCGGCTGAAAGCTCTATGGAGGAGCCCTGGATAAATGCACCGGCAGCCATTATAACATCGCTGTGATACCCTGGCATAGGATAAGGCTCAGGATAGACATTAGAGTCAACTGCAGAACCTGCCTGAATACCTTCACAGAAGGCAACCATTTTCTCGCGACTGCCTAGTCTTACAGACTGAATTATATCATGTCTCTCTTCTGCAGCAGTTGGCACACATTCATAGCCATATTTTTCATAGAGAGCCGCAGAAAGAATAGCTCCCTTAAGGGCACCGGCTGTAACTACAGGAGCCATGAAAAAGCCCTGGAAAAGACTTCTGTTAACTCCTAAGGTGGCGCCTACCTCCTTACCAAGCCCAGGTGCTGTAAGGGTATTGGCACAGAGCTCAACACATTTTTTACTTCCTGCTATATAACCTCCTATAGGGGCAAGCCCGCCACCGGGATTCTTAATAAGTGAACCACAAATCATATCGCACATAAGACCTGAAGGCTCTTCTAATTCAGTAAATTCACCATAGCAGTTATCAATCATAATGATAACCTCAGGCTTAATATCCTTTATAAATCTAACCAGTTCATTAATCTCTTCCACAGAAAAAGAAGGTCTCATATCATAGCCCTTAGATCTTTGAATCTCCACAAGCTTTGTCTTATCATTAATAGCTTTTTTAATTTCATCATAGTTAAAACCACCATCTAAAAGTGGAATCTCTTTGTAAGAAATATTAAATTCCTTTAGGGAAGCAGGAGTATTTTTATCATTCTTACCTATAACTCCTTCAAGGGTATCATAAGGTCTTCCTGCAGGACAAAGAAGCTCATCCCCCGGACGAAGCACTGCACGAAGGGCTAGAGTTAAGGCATGTGTACCGCAGGTAATAGAAGGCCTTACTAAAGCATCCTCTGTATTAAATACAGTTGCATAAACCTTTTCTAAAACCTCTCTTCCATAGTCGTCATAACCATAACCTGTGGAAGAACCCATGCATTCAGTATTAACACCACATTTTCTCATGGCATTAATAACCTTAATTTGGTTATATTCTGAAATGGAATCGATTTTTTCAAATCTCTCCTTTAGCTCTCCTTCGATTTGCTTTGTAGCCTGAATTAACTCCTGGTCAATTCCTGCCTTTAAGTAAATATCATTTAAGTAAGACATAATAATGTCCTTTCTATCTTTAGTCTTTTTATGATTTGATTTTTAAAAGTATATAACTAATTATTTCCTTAGCTACATCTACTCCCGTAGCATCAGTTATATTTTTAAAATGTGCATTAGAATTAATCTCACATAAAATACCTGCCTGATTATTCTCATTAAAGAGTAAATCAACACCGGCAAAATCAAGCTTAAGTGCCTTAGCGCAGTTTAGAGCAAGTCTTTCTTCAGCTTTAGAAAACTCGTATTTTTCACTGGTTCCACCATTAGTAAGATTAGCTCTAAAATCTTCATTTGTGGCACTTCTTTTCATGGCAGCAACTACTTTATCTCCTACTACCTGAAGACGCACATCTCTTCCATGACTGTTTTTAATATATTCCTGAATTATAAATGGACGACCATTAAGCATAGAGGTTATAGCTGAAAGTTCATCCCTTGAATCAGCCTTATAAACCTGTTCACCAAAGGAGCCATAGCACTCCTTAATTATAATTGGATAATTAAAAGAGCTTTCTATATGGTCTATATATTCATCAGTTATAACCGTTTCATTTTTATATGTCATAGGATATATAAGGGTTTTTGGAAGCTTTATTATATATTCTCCATCCCTGTTATAATCTAATATTTTAAGATAGGTTTTATATTTATTATCGCTGTAATCAATGCTTATAGGGTTATTAAAAATCCGTATATTAAGGTTGTTATTTAAAATGTATCTAAGAAGATTTTCACCAAGCATTATATCCTTATCCCAGAATATAATATATGATATTTCCTTCAAATCAACAGGTGAAAATATAAGCTCTATATTCTCACCCTGAATAGAAAAAATAATATCTGAATTTTTAACTGCAAAAAGGGAAGACCCTAGTGCATTTGCTGCATTTATAAGCATTTTATTATGCTCTAAAAATTTCTCTGTAAGCATTGAAGAATTATATATGATTATTCCTTTAGTCATCATAATCCTCACTTATATCCTCAGATGAATCAACATCATCCTCTATACCAAGCATTTCATTTAACTCATCGCGGGTTACTAAAATCTGTCTTGGCTTTGTACCCTTACTAGGCCCTACAATTCCTGCTTCGCAAAGCTGATCTAAGATTCTTCCTGCTCTGTTAAATCCAATCTGGAAACGTCTCTGAAGCTGTCCTGCAGAAGCTCTTTCAGACTCTATACAAAAGATAGCTGCATCATTAAAATATTCATCTCTGTCAGAACCGGATTTATTATTACCCTGACCGTTAGAATTATTATCAGCTACAGGAGCTGCCTTTGTAATACTGTCATCATATACAGGCTTCTCATTATTATCCTTTAAGAAGTCTACAACAGCTTCTATTTCCTCATCAGAAACAAAGGATCCCTGGAGTCTTACAGGTTCAGGATTACCCTCTGGAGCAAATAACATATCACCATTTCCAATAAGTCTTTCAGCTCCTGTTGTATCAAGAATTGTTCTTGAATCAATTGCAGAGGAAACTGAAAATGCTACTCTTGAAGGAATGTTTGCTTTAATTACTCCTGTAATAACATTAACAGATGGTCTCTGTGTTGCAAGTACTAAGTGAATACCTGCGGCTCTTGCTAACTGAGCGAGTCTGCAAACTGCATTTTCCACATCCTTAGAAGCTACCATCATAAGGTCTGCAAACTCGTCTACGATTACAACAAGATAGAACATCTTCTCATAACCCATTTCCTTAGCATTAGGTTCCTTTTTAATCTTCTGATTATAGCCCTTTATATTTCTAACACCCAGCTTTGCAAAAAGTTCATATCTCTTTTTCATTTCGCTACAAGCCCAGTTAAGTGCTGCAGCAGCTTCATTAGGATCTGTAACCACAGGATGGAAAAGATGAGGTAAACCATTATAAACATTTAACTCAACCATCTTAGGATCAATCATAAGAAGCTTAACCTCGTCAGGACTGGCCTTATATATAATACTCATAATAAGAGTATTGATACAAACTGACTTACCTGAACCAGTGGCACCGGCTATAAGTAAATGTGGCATTTTAGCAATATCTGAAACTATAACCTTACCATAAATATCCTTACCTACAGCAAAGGTAACCTTTGAAGGAGCTTTTTTAAACTCCCTGGATTCTATTAATTCTCTAAAGTAAACAGTGCTTCTGTTCTCATTTGGAATCTCTATACCAACAGCAGACTTACCTGGAATCGGAGCTTCGATTCTTATGGAATTAACTGCAAGTGAAAGCTTTATATCATCTGTAAGAGAGGTAATTTTATTAACTCTTACACCAGGTGCAGGAATAAGCTCAAACCTGGTAACCGTAGGTCCACAGGTTACATCTGAAAGCTTAACATCCACTCCAAATCTCTGGAAGGTCTGCTCAAGATTAACTGCAGTTTTTCTAATTTCATCCTCAGAAAAGCTTGAACCTGAGCCACTTGGAAGATTTAGAAAATCTACAGGTGGAAATACATATTTACCATTCTTTTTACTATTAAGTGATGAGCTAATATTTTCTGTAAATTTATCTTCCTCTGCCTTAGCATCATACCCTTCAGGATTAGCTGGTCTTCTCTTACGTCTTACAGTTTTTTTATCCTGTGATAAATCAACTGTATCTCCTGAAGCTATAGGAGCCGCAGCATTTCTTTTAGAAGCAGCTGAAGCAGCAGTTGCGGCAGTTGCAGCAGCACCTGCAGCTGAAGCTTTTGTTCTTCTACCTCTTCTTTTAGAATCACCGTCAGTGATTTCTCTCATACCTGAAGCATCATCGCTATCAGTATTTAAGCCTCTAATCTTAATACCATCTGCATTAGAACCATGAAATTTATTCTCTAATTCCTCTTCAAATACAGGTTTTCTATTAGGATTAGCATCCCTTCTTTCAGGTCTTCTATTACTTCTTTCTTCTCTTCTTGAAGCATTAGAAGAACTTACTCTTCTTCCATTCTTAGAGGTTCTTCTTCTATTATTATCTCCATCGCTATCTATATTAAGTACCTGGAGTTTTCTTTTCATTTTTGGAGCATAGGAAGCTGGAACATAATCCTCCTCTTCATCGTCAATAAGCTCTTTTTCCTTTTCATGAATCTTCTCTTCATACTCATTATTCTCACGAAGAAAGGCCATTATTTTCTCACCAAAAAGAACGAATACAATAACCACCATAATTACTATCTGAAGTAAGATAGTTGCTGGAATACCTATAACATTTCCTATATGAGTTACTACAAAATCTGAAAGTATTCCGTTATTGGATTTACCTCTGTTAGAAATATCCTTAAGAGTTAGTACAAAGCAGTCCATACCCTTATGAATAACGTTATGACTCATATAATATTCATTTAATACCTGAGTATCTGTAACTGCCTGTAATATGCATAAAAATGCAAAGAAAAACAGATAGATACAAACAATGAATTTAATAAGTGTCTTATTATGTGGATTTGAAATAATAAGTAAATAGGTAAATAAAATGGCTATTGGAAGTATCCATGCAGGCCAACCAAATATACCAAAGAAAAAGCCTGTTATAACTGCGCCTGCAGATCTGCAAAGTCCTGCAAAGCAAAGATATAAGAATACAGTCACAAATACACTTACAATAAGTACTATGGATGTGGAAGCTGCTTTTTTATCATAATACTGCTTAATATCCTCTTTACTCACATTGGAATTAGAGGATTTTCTTCTGGTATTAGCAGCTGATTTTTTCCTGGTATTAGCCTTGGTATTACTCTTTTTAGTAGAACTTTTACTACTGCTTTTAGAAGAAGCGCTCTTGCTGTTTGCAGCAGTTCTACTCTTACTATATCTTCTTGTATTTCGATTAGTTGTGCTTTTTTTAGTCCTATTAGTAGAAGTTCTTCTACGTTTAGTATCTGCCATAATAATCTCCATTCAATAGTTTAAAGGTTTCATTTAGTTATCAAAAAATTATAAATATTAAACCTAAAGCAAAGATATAAATGTCTATTATAAATATCTTTTTATTTCTGCAAAGATAATAAAATAAATATATTGCGCCATAGGTTACAAGTGCACAAAGAATTAGCATTATAAAGCCGGAAATACTAAAGGTTATAAATGCTTTCTTTGCAACCATCCAAATTATCATTCGGATAAGTAAAATAAACATATTAATTATAAGGGAAAACTTATAGGCAAACTTTGTTCCGGTTCCCATAAGTAAAAGTCCGCAAAATATAATAAGTACAGGACTTATACCTGGAATTACCGAGAAGCCTGCAAGTATTCCAAGGATAAACATCAGAATAAAATTAGGTTTTTTTCTGTCGTTTTTATCCTCCATGAAAAAGTAAACAATGGTTAAAAACAGTGAGCTTATTAAAAAGCCAATGGATGAAAAATCCGAAAGCTTTTGTAAAGCAATGGTTTGCTTTAACATAAATATATGTAATGGTATAAATCCAATAAGTAATACTATAAGTGATATAGAATAATAGGAATAAGCATTGGCAAGTATTTTATGCTTTCTTCCTTTTTTCTTTCTTCCATTGGAAATATTAGCCATTATCTTTAAAAAGATATTTAGTAATTCCTTAAAAAGATTTATAATATCATTTCTAAATGCAAATGAAGCTGCTATAACAAAGCCTAAAAAGATGAAGGGAAGGCTTCCATAAAAGGAATTATTAACCTCACCAAAAATCTTTTCCAGTAAATTTAAGTGGCCGTTACCACTAACAAGTAAAGCCTCACTAAAGCAATAAAAAAGTGAATAAATTATGGGTTTCAATTATTTTCTCCTAAATATAATTATTTCATAATTCTAAGCTTAGTTGCGAGAATATACATTTTCCTTCCAAATGGGAATTCAAATAATTCCTGCTTGGTAAGGGTGTTGATTTTAAGTAAAACCACAAAGTATGAACATACTGCAACTATAAGGGCAACAGGAACTGTTACAATTAATCTTGGGAAAACCTTATTAACTATAGCATATGCAAGTATTGTACATACTGACATAACAAGTGATGCTATTGTAGGAAGAATAAATGTTGTTTTAGTCTCCTGTTTTATTTTCAAATACTTTCTTACAGATATGGCATTTAATATGCAAACTCCAAGTGGATAGGTTACATTACCTATAACCATGGCATATACACCAAGTGGTGTAAAAAGTAAAAGAATAAGTACTAATACCACATGAATAACAAGTGATATAAGTGAATGATAAACAGGTAGACTCATTTTATCAATGGATTGTAAAACTCCGCTGGTCATGGTTGATAATGCATAAAATACTACGCAGAAGGAACCAAGAATCAGCATAAGACTTCCTGTTTTATAATCTGAGTTTCTAAATAAAAGCTTAAGTATAGGATTTGCGAGAACCATAAGACCGAAGGCTGATGGAATGGCTATTATCATGTTAAACTTTATGGAAAGATTAACCTTATAAACAACCGCTTTTTTATCTCTGGAAACTATACTTTGAACCAGGCTTGGAATCATAGAGGAGGCAATTGCAGTAGATACGGCAATTGGTACACTTACTAAAAGTCTGTACTTAGTACTGTAAATACCCCATAAGGTCTTAATCTTAATGTGACTGTGACCTAAGAATTCCATTCCTTTACCAAATATGGTTGAATCTATAATTCCACTAAGCTGATAAACCGTCTGGCTTAAAACTATAGGAATAACTGTCATAAATATAAGTACATAGGTACTTTTTACAGACTGTATCTGTGGTCTCTTATCGTGAGAAACCCTTCTTTTAAAGGATTTTCTCTGTAAAAAGTATATTACCATCAAAACTATAAAGGCTGAGACTGCACCAAGACAGGTACCAAGCGTACCACCGGCTGCACCCCAGGCAGGCATCTTAGGATCTGCAGAATGCATGATAATAAGAATATAAGCCGCATAAACACTGACAAATGCATTTACAATCTGCTCTATAACCTGTGAAAGTGCCGTAGGAATCATAGTTCCCTGGCCCTGGAAAAATCCTCTGTATACACCCATTACTGCAACTACAAATATAGTTGGAGCAAGGATTCTAAGAGGAATGGTTATACCCTTATATGCACTAAAAAGAGTATTTTCAAGAGTTCCTGCAAAGATAAATACAAATAAGGCTGCAAGACCTCCGGATATTACAGAAAACAAAAGTGAACATCTAAATACTCTTCTTGCTTCCTTATATCTCTTTTTAGCAAGCTTTGCTGAAACCATCTTAGAAACTGCCATAGGCATTCCATAGGATGATATTATAAGTAAAATATTATATATTTCAAATGCTGTGGAATAAACTCCATTACCCTCATCGCCTATTATATTTGCCATAGGTATCCTGTATACCATACCTATAATTCTTACCAGAATCGAGGTCATAGCAAGTATACTACCCTGTTTTAGGATACCGGTTGTTTTCGTACTGTTAGACTCCGACATAACAATCCTTTCATTTGGGTTTTAAATTAAGTATTAAATCAAATATTAAATAAACACTTAATCTCGGTTAATACCTAATGCCTTTAAAGCATTTTCCTGTTTTTCTTCCATTATTTTTGCTTCTTCTTCAGTCATGTGATCATAGCCAAGAAGATGCAAGGTGCTATGAGCAACTAAAAAGCAAATCTCTCTTCTAAGAGAATGACCATACTCTAAGGCCTGTTCCTTAGCTCTTTCTACTGATATCATTATGTCACCCAGCATAACACACTGAGTATCCATATTCATAACATTTATAAGAGTTAATTCATCCTCCATAAAACTCATATCTGCAGGACTTTCAAAATCAATAGTTGGAAATGAAAGCACATCAGTAGCACTGTCAATTCCTCTAAATTCCTTATTAACTCCTTTAATGGTTTCATTATCAGTAAAGGTCAGATTTATCTCAAAATCCAACTCTATACCCTCTAACTCTACCACCTTTTTAATAACCTCGGGTATATCCTTTTCATAATCAAAATCAGGATAATCTACATCTGCAGCATAATTTATAAGCATGAATTACCTCCTGTTACGTGCCTTAAGCTCATCCTTACCCTTGTCTTTAAACTTTCTCTTACTCTTATCTCTGTCCTTAGGTCTATCACTCTTCTTCTCATATTTATCATAGGCTTCTACAATTTTCTGAACTAAAGGATGCCTTACAACATCACTTGCAGTAAGTCTTGAAACACCTATATCATCAATGTTTTTAAGAACATTTAATGCATTGTCCAGGCCTGAAACCTGGTCGGGATTTAAATCCTTCTGAGACTGGTCACCGGTTATAACCACCTTAGAACCAAAGCCTATACGGGTTAGAAACATTTTCATCTGAGCAGGTGTGGTATTTTGAGCCTCATCTAATATTATAAATGAGTTGTCAAGTGTTCTACCTCTCATATAAGCAAGAGGCGCAACCTCTATAAGGCCCTTCTCCACATTTTTCTGATAGGACTCAGCGCCCATAATCTGATATAGAGCATCATATAAAGGTCTAAGATATGGATCAATCTTACTCTGAAGGTCACCAGGTAAGAAGCCTAGTTTCTCTCCCGCTTCTATGGCAGGTCTTGTAAGAATTATCCTTTGAACATTATCCTTTTTAAATGCAGCTGTTGCCATGGCGATTGCAAGATAGGTTTTACCTGTACCTGCAGGACCTATTCCAAAGGTAACCATCTTATTTTTAATATTATTCACATAGGCCTTCTGACCTACAGTCTTAGGAACTACAGGCTTTCCAGCCACTGTATGAGCTATAACATCTGTATTTAATTCAGTGAGATTTACCTTTTTATTATCAAGAGCAAGGGCTATGGCATAGTCCACAGACTGCTCAGTAACCTCACCATTTTTCTCAGCAATACTAATTAGCTCATCTATAATTTTTTCAGTTTCATTAACATTTACTTCAGGACCTGAAAGCTTATAGCTTCCATTGTGAGAAGAAAAGTTAACATTTAAACTTTTTTCAAGCTTTCTAATGTTGGAATCATAGATTCCAAGGACCATTCCTGCTACTTCAGAAGGAATTTCTATCTTCTTTTCAAATTCGTTTATTATACTCATCACATTCTTTCTTTTAATTCTTTTTGCAAACTATATAAGGTATTTAAGGCATCTATCGGTGTAAAGGCCGATAAATCCATATTTCTAATTCTATGTAAAATCTCAGTATTGTCAAAGAAATTATCATCAAACATAGATAGCTGACCAGCGTCCTCAGGCTTTTTCTTAGACTTTTTACTGATTCTGCCTTTATTATTTCTAACGGTGTCCTTAAGCTTTTCTGTAAGATTATTCTTAACCAGATCCTCAACTATCTCATTAGCTCTGTCAAGAACTACAGTCGGTACTCCTGCAAGGCCTGCAACGTGTATACCATAGCTCTTATCAGCGCCGCCTTTAATAATCTTTCTAAGGAAAATAACATTATCACCCTTTTCCTTAACTGCTATACAGTAATTATTAACGCTTTCAAGCTTACCTTCAAGCTCTGTAAGCTCGTGATAATGAGTTGCAAATAAGGTTTTAGCACCGATTTTTTCTTCATCGGAAATGTATTCAACCACAGCCCAGGCAATGGCCAGACCGTCATAGGTGCTGGTTCCTCTTCCAATCTCATCTAAGATAATAAGACTGTTTTTAGTGGCATTTCTAAGGATGTTTGCAACCTCAGTCATCTCCACCATAAAGGTACTCATACCGCTGGCTAAATCATCACTTGCACCAACTCTTGTAAATATCCTGTCAACTATACAGATATCAGCCTCAGAGGCCGGTACAAAGGAACCTATCTGAGCCATTAAAACAATAAGAGCAGTCTGCCTCATGTAGGTAGATTTACCTGCCATATTAGGACCTGTAATAATGGATATTCTGTTATTATCATTATCCAAAAAGGTGTCATTTTCTATAAACTGATCATTACCTGTCATTTTCTCCACAACAGGATGTCTTCCACCCTTAATATCAATATAACCTTCCTCGTTAATGGTAGGCTTAACATAGTTATTTTTTTCAGCAATTACTGCAAATGAAGCGATCATGTCAATGTATGCAATAATCTTAGCAGCATTTTTAATTCGCTTAATATTTTCAAAAATACTATCTCTAATTTCAGAGAAAAGATCATATTCAAGCTTATTTAACTTATCTGTGGAACCAAGGATTGTCTCCTCTAATTCCTTAAGCTTTGGAGTCATATATCTTTCAGCATTAACTAAGGTCTGCTTTCTTATCCAGTCCTCAGGAACCAAGTCCTTATAGGAATTTGTAACCTCTATATAATAACCAAAAACCTTATTATACTTAAGTTTTAGATTCTTAATACCGGTTTTTTCTTTTTCCTCTTCCAAGAGATTATAAAGCCAGTTTTTACCCTCTGTGGCAGCAGTTCTAAGTCTGTCTACATCGGCGTTATACCCTGGTTTAATAATGTCACCCTCCTTTAAGGTAAGTGGTGGCTCTTCATTAATTGCAGACTCTATAAGCTCTGTAATATCCTCTAGGGAATCCATGGAATTTTTAAGTTCCTTTAATCCCTCATCCTCAAAATCAGATAAAACCACCTTTACGTGAGGAAGCTTTGCAAGGGAGGTTTTAAGAGCTATTAAATCCCTTGGATTAGCACTGTTATAGCTAATCTTTGTAATAAGCCTTTCAAGGTCATATATTCCTGAAAGATATTCTCTAAGCTCTTCCCTTGAAATAGCATTTTTATTCATGGATTCTATGGCATTATGCCTTTTAATAATATCAGCCTTTTCTATAAGGGGCTCAGTAATGGAATTTCTAATAAGTCTAGCACCCATGGCTGTTTTAGATTTATCCAGCACCCAAAAAAGAGATCCTCTTTTTTCTTTATCTCGAAGGGTCTCTGTAAGCTCAAGATTTCTCCTTGTGGCTCTGTCAATAACCATATATTTGGAAATTGAATAAGGGTGAATTTCATCGATATGTGATAAGTCATTTTTCTGAGTAGCATTAAGATACTCAAGCATAACACCACTTGCAATAGTTCCAATAGGATAATCTAAGAGACCGAGGCCATTAAGGTTCTCCACGTTAAAATGCTTCTTAATGGCATTAATACAGTTTTTCTCGTCAAAGTAATAATCCTCAAGAGCATTTACTGCGATATTCTCTTTATCCCTTAAATGTTCAAAATCTATCTCAGATATTAAAAAGGAATTATTGCAAATAATCTCAGAAGGCATGACCTTGTAGATCTCATCTGTTACCTTTTGAGTAGAATCAAGCTCTGTAACATAAAAATCACCGGTAGTAATATCTGCATAAGATAAACCGGTAATATCGCCCATAAGATATATGGACATAATATAATTATTAGAGGTTTCATCAAGAGACTCCATACTAATATTAGTTCCAGGAGTTGCAACTCTTATAACCTCTCTTTTAACTACTCCCTTGGCATCCTTTGGGTCTTCCACCTGTTCGCAAATAGCAACCTTATAGCCGCTTTTTACAAGCTTATCAAGGTAGGAATCCACAGAATGAAATGGTACACCACACATAGGCGCACGTTCCTCTAACCCGCAGCTTTTGCCCGTAAGAGTAAGACCTAACTCTTCAGTACATGTTTTTGCATCATCAAAAAACATCTCATAGAAGTCGCCAAGTCTATAGAAAAGGATACAATCCTTATATTCTTCTTTTATTTTTAAATATTGCTGCATCATAGGAGTCAGCGCCATCTCAAATAACCTCATTTTCTAAAAGATTTAGGTGAGCTGCACTATAAGCCGGGTTATGTCTAAGGCAATCATCTATCTTGAATGCATGTTACCATACATCTCTAGCGACCTACCCGGAACAATGACGGGAATCGCATATAGTTCCTTTTCGGTCTTGCTTCGGATGGGGTTTACACTGCCACCTCTGTCACCAGCGATGCGGTAGGCTCTTACCCTGCCATTTCACCCTTACTGCAATAAGCAGCGGTATAATTTCTGTTGCACTTTCCTGGGAGTCACCTCCACTGGACGTTATCCAGCATCCTATCCCGTATGAAGCCCGGACTTTCCTCAACTACGGCCTTTCGGCACTTGCAGTCGCGACTGCCCATGCTGCTCACCACTCCCCATTGTAACATTATTAACCCTTTAAGGCAAGTTTTGCAGGCGGTTTTGTTAAGATATTTCTTACTGGAATTACACTGATAATATTATTGATAACAAGTATAATTAAAGCCAGTACAAATATAGCCCACCAAGGGAAGTTAAGAGTCAGTGAAAGGGATGGAACTGACGCCACAAACTTAAGAACTATAGAGGTTATAAGCACTGCTGGAAATGACACTGTTAAGGTTAAAAGTGTAATTTCAAGCATATAGGTCTTAAGAATACTAAGCCTTGATATACCTATAAGTCTGTAAACCGTAAGTTCCTCACTTCTTGTAAGTGCATTGGATTTAATAGTAAAGTAAATCATAATTATGGAAATTATAAATATACCCAGGGTTAAAAATGTAACGAAATTAACCTTAGGAAGCATATTTTTTCTATGCTTTTCAAGCTGGCTTTCATTCATTACATAAGCCTTTAATTTAAAAGATTTATCATAGCCTGAGCCCATCTTTTTAAAGTATTTAATAGCTTTCTCAGTATCATCAGTATATACTATAAATTTTCTTGAAGTCTGTAAATTATTCTTAAATAAATACTGATAATTATCATCACTTATAATACCCTTGGCTCCAAGCTTGTAATCAACGACATCAACAATCTTATAGTTAGTAGCCTCCATATTATAAAACTCTTCGCCATTAATAACATTTATAGACTTTTCCTTCTGATTTAAATCATTTTCATACTCATCCTTAGTAATAATAATCTCGTCGTTTTTAAGATTAACATTTTTAAACTTATTATCTGAATCCTTATTGGCATAATAAGTTGAAGTAAAATCAGAGGTGAAGGTACCCAGTGAATTAATACATGATGAAGCCATATATATGGTTGGCTCCTCAGTATTACTTATACCTACAATCTTAAATTCCTTATCAGTCATATCATCTACAAGAGTCTGATTTAAGAAGGATTTATCTGAGGTAAGAAGCTCAGAAAGTATAGAGGCTGAATTTCTGAATTTATATATAAGCCAGCTGTCTATAACAATCTCGGAACTATCTTCAGGCATTCTGCCATATAAAATATTACTCTGATCAATGTTGCCATAGGAAACATATGAACAGGAAGGAAGATATACATCCACCTTTTCAATCTGTGCAAAGCCTTTGTATTTAAGCTTTAGATTGGCTTTATTATAGTTATATATTTCCTGATATTTACCATCCTTAACCATATCCGTGTAAAACTGATTGAGTCTTGAGCCCATTTCAAATTCATTTTTTTCACCCGTACTTTCAAATTCCACAGTAACATAGTGTGAATCACGACTAACTACATTTCTTTCATCAATTAAAAATGTATTCATGAAATTAGCCACACCAACAGTCATAAGTATAGCATTAAGAAGCATGATAATAAGCATAAATACATACTTTTTACCGGTAATTCTCATATTTTCCTGAGCGAGATGCTTAATTTCCTTAAATGTAAATTCACCATTTCTGTTAGACACAAGTCGCTTTAAACTAAAGTCAAAATTCTTAGTATCCTCTAATTCAAACTCAGGTTTTTTATCATCTATAAGATTAACATCAGACTCCTCTGTAGTCATAATAACCTCTATCTCTGAGTCATTTTTAATATAAAGCTTACCGTCGTAATATGCCATTTTAAGCTTAATCTTATCATCGGTATTCTCAGTATTATTGTCGGAATCAGTTGTATTGTTATCAGAATTATTATCAGAATCTTCTTCAGTAAATTCTTCATCTTCCTTCTCAAAATAAAGCTTTAAATCAACATTCTTTTCTTCTAATTTTTTAAGCTCTAAATCTCCAAGATAGATGTTATTATCGTCTTTTCTGCTATATCCTTTTTTATGCTTATTTACTTTATCCTTGGTGATTTCACCATCCTTAATCTTTATAATTCTGTCAGCAAAAAACTTAGCAATATCCTTTTCATGAGTAACAACAATTACAAGACAATCTTTGGAAATGTTCTTTAAAATACTCATGGTTCTAATGGTATTTTCTTCATCTAAGTTACCCGTTGGCTCATCTGCAAGAATAACCTTAGGACTTTTAACTAAGGCTCTTGCTATGGAGACTCTTTGCTGCTGACCACCTGAAAGCTCAGATACAAGCTTTTTCTTGTATTTAAGCATATCTAAGGCTTCAAGGACATAGTCAACTCTCTCATCCTTTTCCTTATCGGAAATATCATATATATTTAATGCGAGTCTTATATTATAGGCAACGGTATAATCCTTTAAAAGATAGTAATTCTGAAATACAAATCCAAAGTTATCATTTCTAACCTTTTCAGAAACATCCAGATTATATTTTTTAATCTCAGTACCATTAATATCCATCTCACCGGAATAAAAATCATCAAGTCCGCCGATTGTATTTAAAAGGGTGGTTTTACCACAACCACTTTCGCCTAAAATGCATACAAGACCGGTGTCTTCAAACTCAAGCTCTACACTCTTTAGCACATGATTTTCATTCTTTTTTCCTTTATAAAAAAACTTATTTAAATTACTGACTTTAATCATAGGAAATCCCTCATTTTATCTGTCTTTTTTTACTAAAAGCTTATTAAACATAATTGAAGATAGGTAGGCCATAAGCTGATTAAATATAAGATATATAATTATATTTAAAAAGCTGTAATACTCTGCTATATCCTTTATAAACGGAACTCTTAAAATCATTAGAACTCCGGCAAATACAAGGATTATTAAGCTTGTAGAAAGTGCATATATGGCATTGGTCAAATTTACAATCATTCTTATAAGACGCATCCTCATACCCATGAATTTAAATACGAAAAATTCATTGATTCTTATTTTCATAAAGGAGCGCATAATAAGAATCTGTAAAATAATAAGTACAATAAGCACAATCAGTGAAATAATAATGGTCACAAGTCTTTCATTAACCTTATTCATATCATACTCTGTAGTACTTACCCTATAAGTGCTTATAGCTACATAACCAAGCTTATTTAACTTCTTAATAACCTTATCAGTTTTAGAATAATTAGTGATGAAAACTGAAGCCTGATAAGAGGTCATTCTATCTGGGAAAATGTTATTAAACTGGCCTTCACTTATTTCTACAATATTACCACTTTGATCTGAGAAATTATCTTCAGGAGTCTCTGCATAGCCCTGAACATGCTTAACAAGCACAGAAACCTTCTTTACCTTACCGTCGTCATATCCTTTAGAATTAATAATATTCATTCTACACTGACCAAATATAACGGCAGATATATTAGTTGAATTAGGTGAATCCTGATTAGTCTGAGTTCTTTCGTCAGATTTATGGTTTTTAGAAATCCTGAACTCTCCCATTCGACGCTTAAGATTCTTTACATTTTCAGGTTCTTTTTCCTGGTAAATTACTTCCATTTCCTTCATGGACTGCTTTTCTGAATGATATGGAATAAACTCACCTATAACAGGATAAAATACACTGAACATATTATATCTGTCATTTCTAAAATCATAAGCATATTCTATATTAATAGATATATCATTCTGACAGGCAGAAATCATAGTTGCAAAATCATCAGAAAAATATATCTGATCTGTTTTCTTTTTAAGTAAGGCAGTTACTGTAAATTCAGTATGATAATAGGAACCATCCTCCCAGATATTATCATTCTTAAAAAAGATTTCTACCTTCTTACCAATCTTTGATTTATCAGTAGAATAAAGGGCGATTTCATTACGTTTTTTAGGAAGCTTACCCGCCTTTAAATCATCCTCACTTATACAGGTTTGTGAACGAACATATTTACCATGATTATAAAACTTATATTCATAGGTCTTTTTATCATTCTCATCCTTGTCACCATAGACAATTTTATAGTCCTTATTCTTTTCTGAATAATAAGAAACATCATTACAATAATCGTATTTATCTACATCCTTAACGTAAGTAACCTTATTGATTTTTTTAAGGTCCTTATCGGTTATTTCCTTGTCATCAGCCCTCTTTAAAAGAAGCCTTTTATCACTGGTATTTTGAAATGCAGTTTTATCAAATTTCTTAGTGATTCTGTCGTCTGCATTAGCAAAAAGCTCACCTAAAAATATATATGAAATAAGACCTGTAAATAAGAAAAACATAAAAAACATCATGGTTCTGTTTTTCTGACCCTTAAAGTCCATTTTTATAAATCTAAGAGCTGTATGAAAGAGATTTTTTCTCTTTTCTATAATGCTTATTCCTACATTTTCCTCTTCAGATTTAACATATTTAATGTGGTCAGGTTTCTCTAATTCCTTAGCTTCCTCTATTTCCTTAGAAGCTTCTTCTATACCCTCGTTAACATAATCCTTAGAAACTACTTCACCATCATGAAGCCTGATTTTAAATGTAGCTTTATCCTCTACCTGCTCATAATTATGAGTAACCATAATTATAAGCTTTTCCTTAGAGAGTTCCTTTAAAATATCTATAATCTGAGCACTGGTTTCAGAATCTAAGTTTCCTGTAGGCTCATCTGCAACAATAATATCAGTATTCTTAGCTAAGGCTCTTGCTATGGAAAGTCTTTGCTTCTGACCACTGGAAAGCTCTGTGGCCTTTTGATTAGCATGAGAATCAAGACCTACCTTGTTAAGATAATTTCTTGCCTTTTCTCTTGCTTCCTCTAAATTAAACCCTAGAATTAAAAGGGCTGAAACCACATTATCTAAAGCTGTATAATGGCCTATAAGACCATAGTTTTGGAAAACAAAGCCAATCTCATTACGTCTGTAATTTTCCCAGTCCTTAGAATCATATTGGAAGGTAGGTTCACCCTTAAAATACATTTCACCATTATCAAATGTATCTATACCACTTATGAGATTTAAAAGAGTACTTTTACCACTTCCACTTTCACCTGTAATTACTACAAAACCTTTATCAGGAAGATCTATATTAATTTTATTTAAAGCAAGTGTTACAGAGGTATCTGAATAATAGTACTTGCTTACATTTTGTAATCTAATCATAACTATCTCCTAAAGAAACCTTAAATTAAAGGTTTATTCTGTATAAAAAAGTTCGTTGGACGTTATACCGTCAACCTTCAAGCTATAAATCATCCTGTCAGCAATCATAATATTTGGAACAGTCCAAACATGGACTAGTAAGTCATTGTCATGAGCCTTATTAATTAGCTCATCAGTTACACCGGAATACTTAGAATTAATAATAAAATTATAGGTTTTACACTCTTCTATAATATCATCTGTAATCTTACTAACCAGATATTCCAGAGTAAAATCAAGCTTTATATTATCAGAATCCGAAGTATTATCTTCTTTTTCTTCATTAATTTCGGAATCTGTATTTTTCATATTTTTAATGGATTTATTAACATTGTCAGTGTTATCTATATTCTCATCCTCATCGTCATTAATATCCTCAATGGCTGAGTCTGTTACGGCTGAACCTGTAACTGCACCAGACGTTGGAATATCAGAATCTGAAGGCTCTAAGGTATCCTTACCCGAATTAAAACTTTCCTCTATCTCTCTAATTATTTTAAGATTTTCATCATAAAAGGAAATAAACCGAACATCCTTATAGATACCTGCATCTACCGTCTTTTTAATAATCTTTTTAAGATTACCTCTGCTAAATTTTTGTTTTAATTCTATTAAAAGTATTTTTCCGGGATAATTCTTTTTTAATTCTATAAGCTGATCCAGTGAAGGTACATGTAAATTAGGATAATCCTTAATATTAGAACCCTTTGTAATTAAAGTACTTTTAACCTCATCTAAAGTCATATTAGTAACTAATTTATCTACATTACAGCATCTTAGAAGTGACTCATCATGGGAAATACAAAATTCATCATCTGTGGTTTTCCATATATCACATTCCACCGCATCAAACAATCCTTCAAAGCCCAGCTTAAATGCAGCAAGGGAGTTTTCAGGTGCCATGGCACTTCTTCCCCTATGGGCTATTAAAAACACTTCAGGTTTTACATTTGAGGTTACTTGTACTGTGAAGGTAGTACTCATTGAAGACACATCATTGCAGGTAGCAGTTATGGTACAAATCCCAACATTTTTAGCGGTTAAAACTCCATCATTATTTACCGAAGCAATGAGTGAATTATTAGATTTAAAAGTTAGAGATTTATCGCTGGCTGTTTCAGGAGTTATATTAGGTATAAGATTACAGTTTTCACCCTTTCTAATATAAACACCTGAGGAACCTAAGCCAACAATATTTTTATTAGTTTCCTTAGCATTTAAGGAAACTGAAGTTACGAGGGTTTTAATGGTAAAAACCCTCCTTAACCTCTTATTAGTTCCATCCTTAGTTGTAGCTGTAATAGTTACATCACCGTTAGAAATAGGCTTAATAAGACCTTTACTTGTAACTGTAGCTACATTTGTATTACTTGATTCAAATTTTAAATTACTACAGGCAACGCGTGTTGGATTAAATACAGGAATAAGCCTTTTAGACTTACCCATATAAATCACTGAATCCGTTGCCGGATTAGAAAATGCAAATGATTTAATACTGTTTCCTACGTAAACTCTAAGCTTAACCTTTTTCTTAGATCCATCAGTAGTTTTAGCAATGATATTAGCATAACCATAATTTCTGGTTCTTATAATACCCTTTTTGTTTACGTAAACAATATTAGGTGCACTGCTTTTAAATTTGAGTTTTTTGTTAGTCGCATTAGCAGGTTTAATAGTATATTTTAAAGCTACTTTTTTACCTCTTCTTAAGGTAGTAACACCATTATATTTTCTAAGCTTAATACTCTTAATAAGTTTAACTTTTTTCTTTTTTGCACTTACACTGTGACTGTTACTTATAACACCACAAAAACAAGCTATTAAAACAAAAAATATAAATACCCAACGTCTGTTAATACGATTTATCACAACATTAATCCTCTATTATATTAATACCATATCTTTCTGCACATTCATGTTCAATATGACAACCTCTTGCTTCTTTCCAACCCTTAGCGAAGAATACATAATCAGCTTCAGATAAAAGCTGAATAGATTTACCAAGATAATTAAGAGATTTATTCTTAAGATGTGAAGCGGTAAAATCTTCCATATAACTGTTAAGTATCTCAACATCTTCACCTGCAAAAAGCTCATTTTTAAGCTTATTGGTAATTTCAACTCTCTCTTCGATGATTTCCTCATCTGACTTATGTCTCATTGGCTGTGCTATAAATATTTTAACCTTACCCATAAATTCACCTTCTTTTCCTAATCTGTTATACCATGCATCATTAACCTTCTGTAGCCATTCTGTACTAGTCTCTTCTCCTGGAAGCTCTACTGCTATATGGGAGAACCAGGTGTCCTTCTTAGCACCATGCCAGTTCTTAACATTAGCTGGAACAGTTATAACACTGCCCTTTGTAAGACTTACAGGCTGTTTACCCATTTCCTGATACCAGCCCTCTCCTGCAGTACATATGAGTACCTGTCCGCCACCGCTTTTAGCATGATGAATATGCCAATAATTTCTACAGCCAGGCTCAAATGTAACGTTACGAACCTTAACTCCGGCTTCTTCACTGTTTGAAAGTGTCTTCAAATAGGAATTACCGACTAAATACTGACTGTATTCTGTATTTGGCTCACCTATACCAAAAACATCTACTTCTTCCATTTCTTCTCTTGAAATAATGTCCATTTTTCAACCTCCTTAAGCATTTACGAATAACATAATAATAGAATACCCCTTTGTAAGGCTCTATGTCAAGGCGAAGTCCTTTAAATATAGGCTATAAAATACTTAAATTTTTATTTCATAAGCTCCTTATAGGTCTTAAAGAGAACGCTCACCTTATCAATATCCTTTTCAATGTGATAATGTCCACAATACCACTTTTTATAGTCTAATTTATCCTCTATACTGTCTAACCAGTCTTCAGTGGATTTATCTACTGTAGCCTCGTCAATCCCTGCAAGATAAGTCTCTACAGGCTCATACTTTCTTGGAATAGTATGTGAAAATACAGCATCAAGCTTAAAGTTAACGGATTCTAAGCGCTTCATTACGCGAGCCTTAATTTCCTCTGAAGGCTGCTCATCCGCCCACCAGCCATGGCCTCTGACAAGTCTAATAGGCTTATCTATACTATATGCACCACCGATAGCCATACATTTATAACCATCTAAATCATAGATTTCTCCATCCTTTGCAAAATATATAGATGGATAATTATCCTCTACATAAACTGTTCCACCACAAAATTCAGCTTCCCTATAGGATATTATGGTATTAGGTCTTCTTTCGTGATTACCGTGAATACATAAAAAAGAAAGTGGCAGTGAGTCCAAAAGCTCCTTACATCTTTCATCCTGTCTTCCACCAAAGAAATTAATTCCTGCATCACCAAGAATAATCATTAAGTCATTCTTACTTGTCTTAGATTTCTCGCAAAACTCTTCAATCCTATCAAAATTTCCGTGAGTGTCACCTGTTAAATAAATCACTTTAATATCTCCTATCTAAGAATAAATTATTTGTATGCTAAATGTAGCATTAATACTCATAAATAGCTACGGGATCACAAATAATCTCCGTATTAAGAGTATGTAGCTCACCCTTCTTAAAATTCTTATCTCTGTACATATTAAGCCTGTGAATCTGATATTCCAGATTACTATATTCTATGTTTAAGAATTTGACAAAATCCTCCATAATAAGCTCAGGCTTTATATTAATGCTACTACCTGCTGTAACCCTTAAAGCTATTACAGCCTTTGAATCAGATGTGCTTTCTAAAATATTATCATAGCTTAAACCTGTATATTCGCTTAAAGCGCTTACTGATTCAGTTATGGTATAGATATAATCCTTAATATTAATTTCCTTAGTGCTTTTCTTAGTTTTTTTAGTAACTAAAATCTCAGGCTGACTTAGATAACATTTAAGCTTAGCCTTAATAAAATCCTTATTAAGCAGCACCTTATTCTCTTCATTAACCTTAACATCCTTAAGGCCTATAACATAATCACAGGCACAAAGTAAGGACATGGAGCTTTTTACTTCATCTGCAACGCGCCTTATTTCTACAACTCTTATTTCATCATTTAAAACTTCATTTAAATCCTCTTTGAGTTTATTTATGTAAGACTCGTCCTCAGTATCCAGCATTGCATCCAGATAGTCTCCCTCGCTTGTAACACCAACTCCAAGAGGTGATGCAAAGGATAGAATCTGATGAGGTGAAAAACCTTTACTCATGGCAATGGGAACATTAGCACGTCTGAAACATTTTTGAAAATATCTCATAAGGTCTAAGTGGCCGATAAACTTCATGCTCCCAACCTTTGAAAATTTTATAATTATCTTCATATTTTGCCTTTCAAAATTCTAAAGAATTCTAATAAAAATTTTTAATCAATAAATCTAAATCAATAAATCTAAATATTTTATATTCTAAAAATCGCCAACACAGATACCGGTTCCAAATACGCCGGCACCACAGCCTGAACATTTTTCAGCGCAGTTTGGAGTAACCTTTTCATTTTTGGCATTTTCATATTCTCTCTTAAGAAAATCCTTAGTAACACCAACATCTATAAAGTCCCAAGGGAAGATTTCATCTAAGTCTCTTTCTCTGTCAATGTAGAAATTCATATCCACACCACACTCCTTAAAAGCCTCCATCCAGGTATCATATTTAAAATACTCTGTCCAGGCATCATAGATGCAGCCATGTTCATAGGCATAGAGAATAACATCATTAATCTTTCTGTCACCTCTTGCAAATACACCCTCAAGCTCAGATGTAAATGTATCGTGGCAGTTATATTTGATGCTTTTCTGATTGAGAACTCCCTTAACCTTACCAATGAGAAAATCTCTCTTATCTCTTGCCTCTTCCTTAGAATTCATACGAGACCACTGGAAAGGTGTAAATGGCTTAGGTACGAATATGGAAGAACTTGCAACTATACTTACCTTACCATGACGTTTTTCCTTAGGAACCTCATCATAATAGGTTCTAGCAACCTTATCTGCAAGATTTGCAATCTCCTCTATATCATCATAGGTTTCATAAGGAAGACCTAACATAAAGTAGAGCTTAACTCTGTTCCAGCCACCCTTAAAGGCTTCTCTTGCACCATTTAATATATCATCCTCAGTAAGACCTTTGTTAATAACATTTCTCATTCTCTGGCTTCCGGCCTCAGGAGCAAAGGTAAGACTACTCTTTCTAATATCCTGAACCTTATTCATAACATCTAAGAAAAATGCATCTATTCTAAGGGATGGTAAGGAAATATTAATACCCTTATGTTGGAAATTATCTATAAGATAATATACTAAATCCCTAAGCTTTCCATAATCACTGGAGCTTAGAGAACTAAGTGTAATCTCCTCCTGACCAGAGGATTCTATCATTCTCTTTGCTTCCTTTTTAAGAAATTCTAAGGAACGAGGTCTTGTAGGCCTGTAAAGGATACCTGCCTGACAGAATCTGCAGCCTCTAATACAGCCTCTCTGAATCTCTAAGACAACTCTGTCCTGGGTGACCTGAATATAAGGAACTAAAGGCTTTTCAGGATAAAATGTATCTGAAAGATTTTTAACTACCTGCTTTCTAACTCTAACAGGAGCATCCTCATACTTAGGCTTAAAGCTCTTTAAGGTGCCATCTTCATTATAATCAGCCTCATAGAGTAAAGGTACATACATGCCTTCAATCTTAGCGGCCTCTCTTAAGAAATCAATTCTTTTCTTACCACTTTTTCTCCATTCCTTATATAAATCCATAAGGTCATAGAAAACTGTCTCACCTTCACCGATATAAAATATATCGAAGAAGTCAGCTATAGGCTCAGGATTATAAGAACAAGGTCCTCCACCCATTACAAATATATCATCCTCACCTCTGTCACAGGCCTTAAGGGGTATCCCCGAAAGGTCGAGAATCTGAAGAATATTGGTATAACACATTTCGTACTGAAGGGTGATTCCAAGGAAATCAAAGTCCTTTATAGGATCCTGAGACTCCAATGCAAACAAGGGTATACCCTCCTTGCGCATAATCTGATCTAAATCAACCCAAGGTGAATATACCCTCTCACAATATATATCATCACGCTTATTAAGCATGTCATAGATAATCTGAATACCCAGATGAGACATGCCTATTTCATATACATCAGGGAAGCACATAGCGTATCTGATATCAACCTTAGTCTTATCCTTAACTACGCTATTTACTTCATTTCCAATGTATCTGGCCGGTTTTTCAACCGATAATAAAATATCATCTGATAAAGCTAGTTTTCTTTTTTCCATAATTCAACCTTTACAAAAAATGAAATATTACCAGGATAATGAATCGTATTCTTCCTTCTTACCTCTTGTAAGTAAAAGATCTAAGCATTTCTCAGCGCTTACACCGTCGAATAATACAGCGTTAATGCTTTCTACAATAGGCATATCCACATCATATTTCTGAGATAGCTTTAATGCAGCCTTTGCAGTATTTACACCTTCAACAACCTGATTAATTTCTTTAAGAGCATCATCAGCCTTCATGCCCTTACCTATAAGGTAACCTGCATTATGGTTACGGCTGTGATTACTTGTACAGGTAACAATTAAATCACCAATACCTGAAAGACCAAGGAAGGTCTCCATCTTACCGCCCATAGCAATTCCAAGACGACTGATTTCAGAAATACCACGGGTAATTAAAGCTGCCTTAGTATTATCCTGGAAACCAAGACCATCAATGGTTCCTGCCGCAAGGGCGATAACATTTTTAACAGCTCCTCCAAGCTCGATACCGATAATATCTGGGCTTGTATAAACTCTAAATCTTTCATTCATGAATATATCCTGAATATATTCAGCAATTTCCTGTGTTTTAGCTCCCACAACAACTGTTGTAGGCATTCCGATGGAAACCTCCTCAGCATGGCTAGGTCCTGAAAGAACAGCTACACGTGCATTTGGAATCTCCTCTTCTATAATATCACAAAGGAAAAGAAGGGTTTCATCCTCTATACCCTTAGCTACATTTACAATAATCTGATCATCCTTAATAAGTTTAGAAACTCTCTTGGCAGTACTTCTAACAAATGGAGAAGCTACTGAAAATACAACTAAATCAGGGTTTTTAAGAGCAAGTTCCTCATCAGAGGTAACAACAATATTATCCGGAAGAATAACACCCGGAAGTCTGTTCTTATGCTCTCTGTAAGTTGAAAGCATCTCTACCTCAGACTCAACTGCTGACCAAAGAGTTACGTCGTTGCCTTCCTTTGCTAACATAATAGCAAGTGCTGTACCCCAGCTTCCGGCACCTAAAAATGTAATGTTCATAATGCACCTCTCTTAAAATAAATTATAAGATATATTAAAACAATTTGTTCTCTTCACCATGTATAAGTCTAACAATATTAGCCCTGTGTCTGTAATAATCTACAGCAGTAACTAAAAGACTGACGATTAACATATGAATAAAATATTTATTATGAATATGATAAAGAACTGTATTTAAAGGTAGTAAAAGGGCTACCACGAAAAGGGAACCAACAGAAACATACCTTGTTATTAATACTAACAAAATAAATACAATCAGTCCACTTATAATTGTAATTGGATGAGAGGTAGATATTATAATAGCTGCAGTAACAACTATACCCTTACCACCCTTAAAGCCCATATAAAATGGATAGCAATGACCTATTACAGCTCCAAGTCCATAATAAAGGCATAATAAATACCAATAATCCTCTCCGCCAAAAAATACTCTTATAAGTACTATAGGTATAATAACCTTTGCAAGATCTCCAACAAAGGTAATAAGGGCAGGTATTTTACCAAAGGTTCTAAGTACATTGGTGGTACCTGTACTTCCACTTCCAACCTGTCTTAAATCAACCTTTTTAATTCTACCTATAATCATACCTGTGGATATACTTCCTATGAAATATCCACAAACAACGCAAATTAAGCAAACAAGTCCAAACACATAAACAGAACTAATCATATTTTTTCTTCCTCTAATCTATAGTTATACCAAAAACTTCTGTTACAAAATTAATCTTCCTTGCGTTCTCTAATAATGAATTTTAATGGAGTTCCATTAAATCCAAATGCATCTCTTATGCGGTTTTCCAAATATCTTGTATAAGAGTAATGCATGATTTTCTTACTATTTACAAAGATAATAAAGGTTGGTGGTTTAACCTTTATCTGAGTAATATAGAAAATCTTAAGTCTTCTACCCTTGTCTGTAGGCGGCTGCTGTAAGGCAACAGCTTCAGTAAGAATATCATTTAACACACCTGTAGAAATTCTAAGGGAATGATTTTCTATAACAAGATCAATGCTTTCAAAGAGCTTTTCAACTCTCTGACCTGTCTTTGCTGATATAAACATAATCTCAGCATAAGGTAAAAATGAAAGTACATCTCTAATTTCCTGAGAAAACTTCTTAACAGTCTTAGTATCCTTCTCAATTGCATCCCATTTATTAACGGCTATAATCATACCTCTGCCTCGCTCATGAGCTATACCTGCAATCTTTGCATCCTGCTCTGTAACACCTTCAGTTGCATCTATAACAAGTATACATACATCACAGCGCTCCACAGCAGAAACTGCTCTTAAAATACTAAATCTCTCTATATCTTCTTTAATTTTACTCTTTCTTCTAAGGCCTGCAGTATCGATAAATACATATTCCTTACCATTTCTCTTAAGGGAGGTATCCACTGCATCTCTTGTAGTACCTGCTATATCAGATACTATAAGTCTTTCCTCACCAAGAAGCTTATTAATAAGTGAAGACTTACCTGCATTAGGCTTACCTATAATAGCGATTCTAGGCCTTTCGTCCTCAACCTCTTCCACATTATAATCAAAAAGCTTTACAAGTTCTTCAAGCATGTCACCGATATTTAACTTAGAAAGAGCACTTATTGGATAAGGATCACCAAGACCAAGATTATAGAATTCATAAACATCAGCCTGGAATTTATCGATATTATCCACCTTATTAACAACTAATATAACTCTCTTATTAGCCTTTCTAAGCATCTGAGCTACTTCCATATCAGCGTCTGTTACACCGTCTCTTACATCAGTGAGAAATAAAACGCAATCTGAAAGCTCTATGGCATTCTCAGCCTGTTCTCTCATATACTTTAAAAGTTTATTGTCAGTTTTAGGCTCTATACCGCCTGTATCGATAATGGTAAAATTCTTATCAAGCCAGGTAGCATCAGCATAAATTCTGTCTCTGGTTACTCCCGGGGTATCCTTAACTATGGATATTCTCTGTCCCGCAAGCATATTAAACAATGTACTCTTACCTACATTAGGTCTTCCAACTATGGCTACTATTGGTTTTCTTTTCATAACTTACCTCAAGTCATCTATTATTCTTACAATAGGTTCTCCTCCGGAAGCAACAACCCTAACCTTTGTCATAAGGGCTTCTTCCAGATCACTAATAGTTAAATCATCTAAAAATATTGGTTCATCAGCCTTAAGCATGGAATCAGGAATCAAAAGATAATCACCGATTTCATAATCCTTTAGCTGCTCTATAATATCGCCACCGGTTATAAGGCCTGTGACTGTTATATCCTCACCAAAAAAATTATTAACTATAAGCTTAACATTAATCTTAACCTTAAGCTTTTTACTAAGTCTTTCACACATTTCTGATAAATATGGATGAAAGAGCTTTCCACATACACTGGTAAAGACTTTATTGCTCTCTTCCTTAGCTTCTTCTACACTATCTAAGGCCTCATCAAACTCATCCATAAATGATCTTACCATGCCAACGCCATTTTCAATCTGATTATATCCCTCATAATTCTCTGCCGGAGGAATATCACGGCCTGCCATAATATACCATTCATCACCCGGATGAATAAATCTTGTACCATATTTTTCTAAGCAATACTCCTGCCATCTTTCCATCTGATCCAGAGTATTTATAATCTCTTCATGTGTAAATTTTCTAAGAGGTGTAAGCTTTTCTCTATACTTAGTCATGCCAAGAGGCACTACCGAAAGACTTACAACACTTGGAAAATATTTTAATAAATCTTTAATGGTATTATCCAGTTCTTCCTTGTCATTATAGTCAGGACAAAGAACCACCTGAGTATTCATGGTAACATTGTGAGCCGCCAGGGTTTCCAAATGTCTTAAAGAGTCACCTGCAAAACGATTAGTAAGCATTTTACAGCGAAGCTCTTTATTAGTGGTATGAACTGATATATTAATAGGTGATAAATGATATTTAATAATTCTCTCAATATCCTTATCACTCATATTAGTAAGGGTTACATAATTACCTTGTAAAAAAGAGAGTCTTGAATCATCATCCTTAAAGTAAAGAGTATCTCTCATTCCAGGAGGCATCTGATCAATGAAACAAAAAATGCATTTATTAGTGCAGGATTTGTAATCATTTAAGAGTGCCTGTTCAAATCTGATACCCAAATCTTCATCGGAATCCTTCTCGATTTCAAGCTCCCATTCTTCACCATCAGGTTTTTGTATAAGGAGCGTGACCAATTCTTCAGTTATAAGATAATCATAATCAAAAATGTCATCTAGTATTTGTCCATTTACAGATAAAAGGAGATCGCCGGAAGCAATCTCCATTTCATCTGCAATACTGCCGGGCAAGACATCACTTATAAGGTGTCCTTTCATGGCGTACTCCTTTATAGTTAACTCGTATGCGGATAAACCGCAACATTTAATTTTAAAAAACTAAAAATTCTTTAAATGCTTTTAAAATTATACTTCCTTAACATTCTTAGCAAGGTAATCTCTTACCTTTTCAGTAAGAACTGCATCTCTAATTACCAAAGCGATATCAGATTTATAACTCTTCTTAAAGTAACTCTTAAGAGTCTTCTCATCCTTAACACCCTCTGATGAATAGGACTGGATGTACTCCTTAAGCTTAGCATCATACTCTTTCTTAGTTACCTTAATCTTAGTCTGCTGAGCTACACCATAGCAAATAAGAGAATTCTTAACATAATTCTCAGCTGTTGAAGTAAGCTGCTTCTTAAATGAAGATGAAGTCATATTATTCTGAGTTAAGTAATCAGATAACTTATAACCCTGAGCTGTAAGATAATTCTCAGTTGTAGCATATAACTGATTATACATATCATCTACACTGCCATCGATATACTTCTTAACCTTAGCCTTAGAAGATACAGCGTTCCATGCAAGATTCTTAATAGTATCATTTCTGATAGCATCCTTCATGTCATCAGCTGAATCATAAGTACCACTGAAGTTCTTTTTAACAAACTCATCTGTAATTTCAGGAGTAATCTTATCTCCCTGCTTATAGTTAATTGTAACCTTGAATACAGCCTTCTTACCAGCTACTGAGCTGTCGCTGTAATTATCCGGAAACTTAACCTTTACCTTACACTCACTAGGAATCTTCTGTCCAATGAGCTGATCCTCGAAATCATCGATAAATGACTTAGAACCAATAGTAAGATTATATCCATCAGGATTAGTCTTCTTAGTAAGCTGACCACCCTCAAACTTCTTACCGTCAATAGAACCTGAGTAGTAAATATTAACTACATCATTCTTCTTAACCTTACCCTCTTTGATCTTCTTATAAGTTACAAAACTGCTAAGAGTAGAATCAATAGTGTTATTATAGGTTTCATCAATGTCATCTGTCTTAAGTTCGATAGTTTTAAAATTACCAAGCTTAATGTAATCCTCAAACTTATAAGCATTACTTATAGTTGCATCACCATTCTTAGCAACACTGTAAACTTCCTTATCCTTTGAATTACCAACAAGCTTATTTGAAATCTTATCACGGAATGCAAATAATACGATACCGATAATAGCAACTACAGCAAGAAGAGCTGCAAGAATACCTATAAGCTTCTTATTATCGTTAGCTCCCTGTACCTTTTCCTTTAATTCTTCAGTAGCATTTTCTACTGCATCCTCTGCATCATCCTTAGCATCTTCTACAGTCTCTTCAACAGCTTCCTCAACTGTCTCTTCAACTGTCTCTTCTGCCTCATCAAATGCGTCTTTCACTTCTTCATTATCAATATTACTCAAAACGAATTTCCTCCAAATTATTTTTTTACTAATAAAATATACACCATTTTACAAATAATAACAAGTGATATATTTATTTTTTCTTAATAATACGTATATTTACGTCACAATTTCCACTGACTCCAGGCACCTTTGTAGTGGAACTATACTGCCAGTATGTAAACCTGTATGGAGTCTGTGGTCTAAGCTCATAATCGGCATACCATATAGGAATATCCTTTAATTTGGACATTTTAAGCTTATAAGCCTCCCATTTTAGGTTACAGTAAAGCATGCCCTTATAGCCTTTTTTCCTTACATAGTTTATAAATGCTCTTGTATTCTTGGTTAGAACCTTTTTCTTAAGCTTATTGGTTCTTGCCGCAGAATTAAGAATGGTTTCCGGATCATAAACTATAGGGAGATTTAACTTAATATTTCCAAGATGCTTTATGGCATATCTTGCCTCAGCCCTTGCTTCCTTAGGATTAATAGCCTGAGAAAAGAAATATATACCAACCTTTAAGCCTGCTTTTTTAGCACCTCTAAGGTTTTTAATAGCATAGGAATCAAGATTTAAGCTTCCACTGCTATAGCCTCTAAAACCCATTCTTATAAATGCAAAGCTGTAACCTGCTTTTCTAACCTTTTTCCAGTTAACATTACCCTGATACTTAGAAACATCCACACCATGCTCATAGGTATAGCCGGATTTTCTTAAATGCATTTTTTTATTTAAAAGTTTAAACTCCGACTTTTTAAATAAAGTCATATTGGCTTTTTCATCAATGGTAAATTTATGCTTCTTACCTGCAGCATCTAAGAATTTCATTGTCCTTGCAGAGGTTCCTGCAGAAAAAATGTTAATGGAAAGACTGCAGATAATTAGAAGACTAAATATTAATTTACCAAGCTTTTTAATATTATAATTCATAAAATTCTTCCTTTAATAATTACTCATATCTTTCGTCGAATACTCTCTTACTCTTCTTCTCACTTCTAGGAAGGACACCTAGCTCGACTACCTTAACAAGTGGTGTAAATCCAATCTTAGACTTAACCTTTAATGCAACCTTTTTAGCCATTTCAAGGAAGTCTACAGAACCATTGGTCTCTACATAGATACGCATTGTATCCTTACCATCAAGATGAGATATATGAATCTGATACTCGCTTGAAAGCTCTGGGAAGAGCGCAAGTACCTCCTCAATCTGCTTAGGAAATACATTAACACCCTTAATCTTAACCATGTCATCACTTCTACCGGCAATAACATCAATTCTAGGATGCTTAGAACCACAAGGACATTCACCAGGTAAGATTCTGCTTATATCATGTGTTCTGTATCTTATAAGAGGAGCACCTTCCTTAACAAGAGTTGTAAGAACAATCTCACCCCACTCACCGTCAGGTACTATTTCTCCGGTTTCCGGATCTATAATCTCAAGATAAATATAATCATCCCAAATATGCATACCTGTCTCATATTTACAGTTTATACCGATTCCAGGACCATATATTTCAGTAAGTCCATAAATATCATAAAGTTCTATACCGAGTTCATTTTTAATGCGCTTTCTCATTTTCTCACCCCAGCGCTCAGAACCGATAACTCCCTTCTTAAGATGAATCTTATCTGCAATACCTCTTTTTTCAATTTCCTCTGCAAGTAAAAGTGCATAGGAAGATGTTGCACAAAGTACTGTGGACTTTAAATCCATCATCATCTGAAGCTGTTTATCTGTATTACCGGGACCCATAGGAACTGCCATGGCACCAAGCATTTCGCAGCCGTTCTGGAAGCCTATACCAGCTGTCCAAAGTCCATAACCAGGTGTAATATGAATTCTGTCTTCATTGGTAATTCCTGCAAATTCATAGCATCTTTTAAACATCTTACCCCAGTCATCCACATCCTTCTGTGTATAAGGAATAATAACCGGTGTACCTGTGGTACCTGATGATGAATGAATTCTTACTATATCCTTCTCATCAGTTGCCATAAGTCCAAGAGGATAAGCATCTCTAAGATCCTGCTTCTGAGAAAATGGAAGCTTTAAGAAATCTTCTTCAGAAGATACTCCACTAATACCAGCTTCTTTAAGCTTTTTTCCATAGAAATTATCAGCTTTAATAAGTCTTTGAATCTGGGTATTAACCTGCTTTAACTGTTCTTCACTAATATGCATTTTTTTACAACTCCTTTTCTTATATTTTATCAAAATATGTATATATCTGTTAATTATATCTCATAATCAAGAGCCTTTAAATTAACCTCATGAAGCTTCTCAGGAAGCATGTTTTTAATAGATTCTTTAAGCATATTTTTATCTATTCCAAGCTCTCCTGAGGATACAGCAGCTCCGAGTAAAAGTACATTTAAAACCTTATCATTTTGAAGGTCCTCTAATGCCTTCTTAGAATCTATAAGAATGAGATTATCTGTCTTTTCCTTAAGGTAATTAATAACCTCATCTGTATCGTATTTACAGGCTCCAATCATAGCAGTTACAGGTATTACAGGAAGTGTACTTGTAACTACTGTACCACCCTTTTTAAGGTATGGTAAAAGTCTTACTGCCTCAGCAGGTTCAAATCCAATTATAATATCAGCACTATTTTTAGCAATCATTGGAGAATTATTATCGCCAAGCTTTAAGAAGCTAAATACTGATCCTCCTCGCTGAGCCATACCGATGGTTTCAGCCGACTTTACAGGTATATTATTATTCATGGCTGTATAGGCAAGTATTTTAGATGCAAGGATAGTTCCCTGACCACCTACACCAGACATGACTATGCTCTTATTTACATTTGATTTCTGATTTTCTACAGGCTCTTTTTTAGTTTCAACATTAACAGGTTTTTTAGCCGGTTTTTTAGGAGTTATTCCCTCATCCATGAATCTCTTAGGGTCACCTGCTCTACCACCCTCTATAGCACCTACAGGACAAATCTGCTCACAGAGAGTACAGCCTGTACAAAGAGAATCGTCTATACAAGGCCTTCCATTTTTAATGATAATACCGGGACAGCCAAGCTCATTAATACATTTCTTACAATTGATACATTTACTCTCGTTAATATGAGAATGAGTAAGATTAGGCTTAAATTTAACGATACAAGGGTATTTAAAGATAATAGCCTTAACGCCCTCCATATCTGCAACTCTCTTAACTGTATCCACTGCCTTTTTATGCTCTAATGGATTAACCTCTTCAACAGTTGTAATACCGATTCCATTGAGAACCTTCTTAATATCCACCTTACTTACAACCTCACCCATCATGGTATAACCAGTTCCGGGATGTGGCTGATGACCTGTCATGGCTGTTGTGGAATTATCCAGAATACAAAGAGTTAAATCAGCCTGATTATAGAAGCCGTTAACTGCTCCTGTAATACCTGATGCAAAAAATGTAGAATCACCTACAAATGCAAAGGCCTTAGTATCCTTTTCAACATGCCATACACCCTGGCCTATATTAATGCCTGCACCCATACAAAGACAGGTATCACACATATCAAGAGGCTTTGCATTTCCAAGAGTATAGCAGCCTATATCTCCGCAATATATGGTTTTCTCTCCCTTCATAGCTTCCTTAACAGCATAAAATGAAGCTCTGTGTGGACAGCCTGCACATAAAACAGGTGGCCTTACAGGAAGTGAAGGCATATCACTATAATCGGAATTATTAGAAATTAAAGCGTTATCATTGTCATCCTTTTTAACATCCTTAAAGAAAAGATTCAAGGCATTTTTTATCTCGTCAATGTCATATTCACCGGAACGCTTTAATTTAGAATTAAGCTTACCTGAAATCTTAATATTAATGCCATATTTACCTGCTGTAAATATAAGGGCACGCTCTAAAACAGGGTCTAATTCTTCTATAACAAGAATCTCATCAAGGCCCTCCATAAAGCTTAAGGCAAGCTTTTCAGGGAAAGGAAATGGTGTTGCCACCTTCAGTATTCTTGGATTATCCTTACCCTTATAGATATCAGAAATATTACTAAAGCTTATTCCCTGAGAACAGATTCCAAGCTTAACGCCTTCAAAGGAACCTGTTTCAGGGATAATCTTATTCTTATCATAATCAGAAAAGACATCCTTTAAGCTGTCATTTCTCTCTTCAATCTTTGCATGATTTACTACAGAAAGTCTTGGGAATATTACCCATTTGGAGGAATCCTTCACAAAACCTTCTATGTCAGTCTTCTTGTATTCAGAACTATCCTTTACAAGAATAGACTGATATGCATGATCTATACGTGTAGTAGGACGTAAAAACACAGGAGTCTTATATTTTTCAGAGTATTCAAAGGCTTCCTGAATCATTTCATAGGCCTCTTCCACTGAAGAAGGGTCGAAAACAGGTAATTTAGAATACATTCCAAAGGTTCTGGTATCCTGCTCTGTCTGAGAAGATATAGGACCGGGATCATCTGCCACAAGTACAACCATACCACCTTTAACACCTATGTATTCAAGGCTCATAAGTGGATCTGAGGCTACATTTAATCCCACCTGCTTCATGGTTACAAGAGCTCTTGCACCTGTATAGGCAGCACCTGCAGCCACTTCCATGGCAGACTTTTCATTAATGGACCATTCCACGTATATATCGCCTGGATTTCTTTTTGAAACAGTCTCTAAAACCTCAGTAGATGGTGTACCAGGATATCCTGATACAACATTTACACCTGCAGCTATAGCACCTAAAGCTATGGCTTCGTTACCCATTAAAAATTCCTTATGCATTTTACAATTCCTCTTTTGTCTTAAGTTTAAGTTATAAATATTTTTATAATTATTAATCCATATGTCCGTCTCTATGCATGGAGAACTTGTCCATTGGATAGTTTTCAAGGTTTGCTAATATCTTTCTCTCATCAGCATCCTTAAATAATTTTTCTCTGGATTTAATTATGTCATTAGTAGCAACTGTATTAGAAGGACCTCCAACACAACCGCCTACACAAATCATTCCCTCGATAAAGTCTGCAGGAAGCTTTCCAACCTTAAGTAAGGTAAGAGCCTTCTTACATTCGATACCACCTGCACACTGCTGAAGCTTAATCTCTGAAGTATCCTCACCTCTTTCCTGCATACACTCTATAACTGCAGCAGCAACTCCACCACTGCCGGCAAACTTCTTACCAAAGATAGAAGCCTCCTGATAGTCATTTTCTACAGGTTTAAGCTCTACTTCAGCTGATTTAAAGAGTGATAAAAGTTCTCCAAAGGTTATTACATAATCTGCATTGTCAGGTACATTTTCATCCTTAGCCTCAGTTTTCTTAGCGATACAAGGACCTACGAAAACTGTGATACAGTCAGGATGTAAATATTTTAAATATCTTGAAACAGCACACATTGGTGATACTGTTGAAGACATATTTTCCTTATACTGCTCAGGGAAATGCTTCTTAAGCATATTTATAAATGCAGGACAACAGGAGGTAGTCATCTTCTTGCCTTCCTTATAGGCCTCTGTCCATTCCGCAGCCTCATAGGCAGCAGTCATGTCACCACCAAGTCCAACCTCTACCATATCCTTAAAACCTATTTCTATAAGAGCATTCTTAATTGATTTCATGGAAATATCTTCACCAAACTGACCTTCTGCAGCAGGGGCACACATTGCATAAACCTCTTTACCCTCTTTAATGGCCGCGATGATCTGTGTAAGATAGGTCTTAGAACCAATAGCTCCAAATGGACAATTGTGAATACAATGTCCGCAGTTAATACATTTTTCTTCGTCGATATGACAAAAGCCATGCTCATCGAATGAAATAGCATCAACAGGGCAAGCTCTCTTACAAGGTCTTACTAAATGAACTATAGCGCCGAAAGGACATGCCTTTGCACAAAGTCCACATTCTTTACATTTTGTAGCATCAATATGAGTTCTGATTTCACCCTGTGAAATCGCTCCAAATTTACATGCGCTCATACAAGGCTTTCCAAGACAAAGTCTACAGTTATCAGTAACTGTATAAGCTGCGATGGAACACTCATCACAGGCAGGCTTTATAACCTGGACCTCATTAGTTGAGCCCTTGTTAGCCTTTGTATTCTTTGCCATAGCAAGTCTTATTCTCTGACGAACAATCTCTCTTTCCTTGTAAACACAACATCTGTACTCTGGTCTTGGGCCGGGGATTATCTCTTCAACCAATTTGTCAAGATTATCCACATCTAACTTATCTTCCCATGCAAGTCTCGCAACATCTTCCATAATTCGGTGCTTTAATCCGACAATACCCTTATCATTTTGTAACATACATTTTCCTCCGCTTTAACCTTTTTTAAATCTTGTCCATTAGTGTCGTCAATTAGTAATTAATATAAGTCCATTATTATACTCACACAAACTTCAATTATACTTGATACGCTTTAATCTTTCAAGCATCCATTTCCTTGTTTCTCTCGATTATCTCTAAAGTTATTTCCTTCATCTTTTTCTCAGTCAGTATAAATTTCTTTTTAAATATAATTATGGCAATTACAAGTCCTATTATAGGTATAATTGTCATAGTCATACGAAGACCGAGCTTGGATGAGGTTGCTACATTTTTTGCAAAATCATAGGCTTCACCCTGAGTGCTTGCTGTCTCATCTTTTAAGTTATTAACAGAGAGACAGATAGAAGCTACAAGAGCTGCAATTCCAGATGCAAGCTTAACTACAAAGGTCTGCATGGAAAATATAACTGACTCGTCTCGTCTTCCATTTTTAATATCGCCGTAATCTACAGTGTTAGCAAGAAATACAGTTGTAAGCACCTGTAAAACTCCATTTGCGGCAAATATGAAGAATGCCGGAATAAAGAGAATAAATACATTTTTCATACTTGTAAATGTAATTAAAAGCAAGGTGCCATAACCTATAATAGCGCTTGTGAGACAGATATAGAATATCCTTACATTGCTATGGAATTTACGAAGTAAAGGATAAACTATCATCATGGAAAGTATCTGAATAGCTCCACCAAACATATTAAAAAGTGTATAGCTGTTACGCCAGCCGGTGCCTCCAAAATCATATTTGAAGAAATAAATTACCAGGTTTGAGGTTATATAAACTGAGCAGTTAATAAGCACTATACTTATAACTATAACCATGGCCTGATCATTAGAAAACAAAGCCTTAAACATCTGAAGCACTGATGGTGACTCCATATTAACAGTTGCTTTTTCCTTGATATTAATACAGGTAATAACTATAAATATAACGAATAAAACAGCTATAATTAAAGCAAACCATTTAAAACCATTAATATCTATTTCCTTTGAGGATGCATTCTTTCCTGCAAAAATCTTACCGATAAAGCCTACAATCATTACGGTAAATATAGTTACAAGGGCAGAGCCTACTCCTGCGCAGGAACGGGCTAAGGTGGTAAGAGTTTCTCTTTCTTTACCGCTTCTTGTAAATGCAGGAATCATGGACCAGTATGGAATATCCATCATGGTATAGGTGACTCCCCATAAAATATAGGTTACAGCTGCATAAGCCACAAGTCCTTTGGAATTCATGGTTGGTGGTGTTGCAAACATAAGGAATAAAATCACAGCATTGGTAATGGTTCCTATAAGTAACCAAGGTCTGAACTTACCCCATCTGGTCTTTGTCTTTGCAACAATAATACCCATAATAGGATCATTAAATGCATCAAAGACTCTTGCAACCATGAGTATGATACCCATGGCTATAGCACTTACTCCAAGTACGTCCTGAAAATAATACAGCACATAGCTTGCAGAAAGCATGTAAACCATATCCTTTCCTACAGCTCCAAGACCATAGGAAATCTTCTCTTTAACCCCAAGTTTCATAGTATTCTCTCCAATCTTTATGCCTTACAAGTAAAGTTAATAGTTTCTGTACATCCATAGGTTGTTTTGATTGTGAGTTTTCCTTCTCCTGTTTTACCGGTTGATTTTACATAAGTGCCTGTCATACCACCCTGAAGTGATATTACATCAGGTCCTATTAATTCAATATCTCCTTCCACAGATAGAATTAAAGGATCATTAGAAAATGGTAATACATTGCCATTATTATCTACATCCTGAATTCTAATGGCACTGACATCATAGGTATTAATTTCCTCTAAATTAGTGTGATCAACTGTAACACTAAGCTTTCTACTATTTGGAGGAGATATAATTACCTCCTTAACAGGCTGATCATTTTTAAATGCCACAAACTTAAAGGTAATAGCTTCATTACCCCAGCCCTCTACATATTTTGAATAAAAATCATAGACCTTTTCCATGGCTGGATTATATTTTAACTTATATAAAAATGCTTTGGCTATAACAGCCTTATCCATGTCATGCATGCCATTTCTAGCCACTTCATTTAAAATAATCTTTATATTTTCAATCTGTCTTTTATCCAGATCCGGTTCATTTTCTAAAATGGCATCACCGATATAATCATCAACTAAAATCGGACCATGCTTTAAAAACTTAAACTCAGTATCCGTGGATTTATATTCCTTTATGAATTCGTCGTTTTTATACATTTTAACGCTGTCTGCATTAGTTAAAATATAAACATCTCCCTTACGACTGGCTGGATGCTCACCCTTATCCATAGTTGAAGAAATCCTTAAAACAGGTTCCTTACTCTGAAATACTGAATAAACATCAGCTGCAAGCTTTTTATTACGGAACATATCCATAACACCGTGATAACAAATCCTATCACCACTTCCAAAATCCTTGTGAGTATTATAGTCGAACATGCACCATCCAAAGCAGCCACAGATATCTGCCTGCTTGCTGACTTCATTTAAAACATTGGCATGCCTCTTCATGTGTAAAACTCTATGTTCCTCATCATCAAAGGTCTTGGTTGGATACATATGACCATTGTATTCAGAGATAAAATATGGTTTATCCATATCAGGAGTTACCTCGCTCTTTCTGTCACAGCCCTTATTATTACCTCTGTGCGAGAAATCATTATAGGTATAAACATCCTCTAAAAAGCTACCCTTCTTATAGCATCTTACTCCACCTGTCTGTCTTGAAGGATCAAGCTTTCTGCAGAGCTCGTTAGTCTTAGTATAAAACTCATCATCATCTACAGACTCATTAATTCTAACTCCCCAAAGCATGATGGATGGGTGATTACGATACTGAACCACCATTTCATCAAGATTAATAAGAGCCTGATTTTTCCATTCCTCATCACCTATATGTTGCCAGCCTGGAAACTCTGTAAATACTAAAAGTCCAAGCTCATCACATCTGTCTATAAATGCATGGGACTGAGGATAATGAGAGGTTCTAACTGCATTTACTCCCAGTTCATTTTTAAGAATATCAGCATCTAATTTTTGCATGGAGTCAGGCATGGCATAACCAACATAAGCATAGGATTGATGCCTGTTAAGACCACGAATCTTAAGCTTCCTGCCATTCAAAAAGAAACCATTTTTCTTAAATATAGCCTTTCTAAATCCGAATTTTATAACTCTTTCATCAATTGCCTCATTATTTTCGTATAAAACAGTTTTAATATCATAGAGATTAGGACTATTAATATCCCAAAGATTAACTTCTCCTGCCTGTGACTTAAACTTAAATTCACGAGTATCCTCAATAATACCTGTAAAATCATAGGAGGAAATCAATTTATAATCATTTTTATCATGAAAACTAATTAAATGCTCTATTCTAAAGTTACTATCCCTATCCTTTTTACAAGCGATACAAATTTCACTAAATACTGTACTCTGACCGGCCTTATAGCCTGTCTGGGTAAGATGAAGCTCAGAAATTTTAGAATGTAAGAAAACATCCTTAATATAGGTTTCTTCCTTAACATCTAAGTATACATCTCTATAGATTCCGCCATAGGTAAGATAATCTATAACATAGCCAAAAGGCGGTGTATTAAGACTTTCACGACTATCGCATTTTACTGTTATATAGTTTTTCTCATCATAATTTACAAGCTCACTTATATCAGCTGTAAAGGCTGTATAGCCTGTATTATGGATTATTGCCAGGGTTCCATTAATATAAACCTCTGCTCTGTGAGCAATTCCTTCAAAGGTAAGAAGTAAGGTCTTTCCCTCATAATACTTAGGGATATAAAGAACCCTTCCATAACCAGAAAGCATCTGATAATCCTCTTCGTTGCAATAATGATAATCAAGTTCCTTCACTGTATGAGGAATTCTCACTTTTTTAGCCTTTGACCAGTCATAGTCTGAATTAATCATATCCTCCGAAAAACTCTCATTAAAATACCAGTCGTTATTTAAGTATAATCTTTCCATTCTAAAGTCTCCATTTGTAAAATAATTCTTAAGTTTAACAGTTCCCTGATAAATAATTAATCTCGCACTTCACAGTTTGCTAAATTATAACATATATAAGCCTTAATATGCAATTAAATTAAGGTGTTTATATAGCTGTTTTATATATGTTTTTTACTCTTTAAATAATCAAAAAAACATAATGTGAAATTTAATAAAGATTTAATTAAATATAGTCTATTTACATTTGACATGAATTATATAAATAACTATAATTTAGATTTGTGTAATTAATGTTAAATTTTCTAATAAATTACCTAATATATTTTACAAAATTAACATTAAATAAAACTTAAATTGAGAGGGAAAATCATGGAACAGAAAGAAAAACGTGGTAAATTTAAAGGCTCTTTAGGCTTTGTCCTTGCAGCTGCCGGAAGTGCCGTAGGACTTGGTAATATATGGAGATTCCCATATCTTGCCGCCAAAGATGGCGGAGGTTTATTCTTAGTTATTTATATTGTGCTTGCGCTCACCTTCGGTTTTACTCTTCTTACAACAGAGATTTCCATCGGACGTAATACAAAGCAGAGTCCACTTACCGCTTATGGTAAATTAAACAAGAAATTTTCATTTGTCGGTGTAATCGCATACATAGTACCATTTCTTATTATGCCTTACTACTGTGTTATCGGCGGATGGGTACTTAAGTATTTTATTACATTTTTAACAGGACATGGTAGTGATGCCACTAAAGATACATATTTCACAGGATTTATTACAGATAAGGTTTCACCTATTATCTTCCTTGTAATCTTCCTTTTAATATGTGCAGTTATTATTTATAAGGGTGTTTCAGGCGGTATCGAAAGGACTTCAAGAATTATGATGCCAGTCCTTATTGTTCTTGTAGTAGGAATAGCAATCTTCTCTCTTACTCTTCGCACTAAGGGTGAGGATGGAAAGATTGTAACTGGTCTTCAGGGTTTGAAAATTTATATGGTTCCGAATTTTGAAGGAGTCACTGTAAAGAAATTCTTCTTAATAGTTATGGATGCTCTGGGACAGCTGTTCTACAGCTTAAGTGTTGCCATGGGTATTATGATTACCTACGGTTCATATGTACCTGGAAGATCACATCTTGTAAAATCAATTAACCAGATTGAGATATTTGATACTCTTGTAGCATTTCTTGCAGGTGTTATGATTATTCCTGCAGTATTTGTATTTATGGGAACTGACGGAATGTCCGCAGGACCTTCACTTATGTTTGTTTCCTTACCTAAGGTATTTGCTTCCATGGGTTGGATTGGAAATGTAATTGGAGCACTTTTCTTTGGAATGGTTTTATTTGCAGCCATAACCAGTGGAATCTCCATCCTTGAAGCCATCGTATCAAGTCTTATGGATAAATTTAAAATGTCAAGAATACAGGCAACAGTCTTTGAAACAACCATTGCCTTAATAATTGGTATTATAGTATGTCTTGGATATAATATTCTTTACTTCGAGGTTAAGCTTCCAAATGGATCAGTAGGTCAGATCTTAGATATACTTGATTACATAAGTAACTTAGTACTTATGCCTGTAGTATCCATAGGAACCTGTATCCTTGTTGGATGGGTACTTAAACCTGAATTTGTCATTAACGAAGCTACCAGAAATGGTGAGAAATTCGGTAGAAAAAAACTCTACATTGTAATGATTAAATTCGTTTGTCCTATACTATTATTAATCTTACTTTTAATGTCACTTGGACTATTTTAAAATTTTTAAAAACATTTTGATTATTCAAGTTTAAGAGAATAATCACTATCATACATTTTCTTAAGATTTGCCTTGGAGTTGTATTCTTCTCCAAGGCAAATTTCTTTTGACCAGGTCATATAATAAGCCCATGGAGTTTTAGATTCTTCCATACATTTAACATCCGGCATATATCCCACTTCAGCAAGAGCAGCAACCTTTTTATCTGAAGTATTTTTAATAAGCTCTTCATAATCACTTCTATAATCAGTTTTTTTAAACTCAGGCAGATATATATCCACAGAAATCACATCCACATAATCATCCCCCGGATACCCCTCCTTAAGACGACAGTTCCAAACCCATAAAAGATTGTTAAGATTATAAACCCTTGTATAATAATCAAACATTAAAATGTATAGCTCTTTTGCGACTTCACAACCCTTTCTACCCCAC
>JAILGL010000065.1 GCA_024696825.1 Lachnospiraceae bacterium | reverse complement strand
ATCGAGCGGCGTTGTTGGACAAGTTGATAGTAGCAAGAGAAGAAGATAAGAAGATAGGAAAGATAAGAAGGTAATAATTGATAGTTGAGAAGCTATTGATTATTGCTTTTTTTTCTTGAGATTATAATTTTAAACAACTTGCTCGCGTTGTGTTCAAAGCGCGCTTGTTCGTCGCCGCGTCACTTGCAACACTTGCTCGTAAATTCACCGAAGGTGAATTTGTACTCTGCTTCAGGCTGCGGATTTTCTACGAATTCTCCGAAGGAGAATATTTGCACTGCGCTTATTCGTCGCCATATCACTTGCAAACTCGTGTAAGTAAGGTGATGGGTTAAGTGGAGGCAGTGTTCACTCGGACAGCAAGTTAAGCGATGGCGACTGCAAATTCTCCGAAGGAGAATATGTGCAACTGTGCTGACGAAAATGCACGCAAAGCCATTCCGCTTCATGAGCGCATTTAATGCGCTTTATACACTATCGAGCGGCGTTGTTGGGCAAGCTAAGCGTGCGGCTCCTGCGAATTCTCCGAAGGAGAATATGATTGCATCGTCGCTGACGAAAATGCACGCAAAGCCGTTTCGTTTCATAAGCGCATTTAATGCGCTTTATACACTTGAGCGGCGTTGTTGGGCAAGCTAAGCGTGCGGCTCCTGCGAATTCTCCGAAGGAGAATATGATTGCATCGTCGGTAACGAAAATGCACGCAAAGCCGTTAGCTTCATAAGCGCATTTTATGCGCTTTATACACTTGAGCGGCGTTGTTGGACAAGTTGATAATAGCAAGAGAAGAAGATAAGAAAGATAAGAAGATAAGTAAGATAAGATGATGAGAGAGTAATATAAAAGAGTATTATAAAAGCCTGCAAGTTTATTAAGCTTGCAGGCTTGGTTTGTTTTTGGTTTGTTTTTTTACTGTTTTATCAACCGCCTAATTTGCAGCTTACTGCGACATATATAATGGTTGAGGATACTGCGAATATGATGGTTAAGAAGAAGAGTGCATCTGGGAGTAATTCCTGTAAGGATACGCCTTCTTCGTCATCTTCTGAGGTGGTATTAGTTTTCGCAGATTCAGAATCTTCGGTAGTTTCTTTAGAAGACTTAGTTTCTGTGGATTCGGTAGTTTCTTTAGAAGACTTAGTTTCTTTAGAAGACTTAGTTTCTTTTGAATCCTCGGTTGATTTTGTGTTTTTAGTTTCCTCAGTTTCTTCTGCTTCCTCAGCGTGTTTTGGCTTTGCTGGGGTTGAGGCTTTTGAAGCTTTTGCAGTTTTTGCGGTGACTAAAGTTTCTTCACCTACTCCAAAGGCTTTTAGGATTATTCCGATGGAGAGGGCGCCCAGTATGCAGGTTGGAGCTATGTATCTAAAGTGCATACTGCAGGTGTATGGGTGGTCGTAAGCAAGCTTGTAAAGGTTTATCATCATTGAAAGATAGTAGACAACGATGAGGAGTCTTTCGTAAAGACTTACTTTTTTGCCCTTTATGAAGAGCATTATCATTGCTATAACTCCAAGTAAAGCAAGGAGTGCTGCTGACCAGAAAAGTACGAAGGAAATGGTGTTGAATATGTCGTAGTTTCCAAAGTTCTTTTCATTTATGTACTCTTCAAATACTGAGTTTTTGAGAAGAGTGATGATTGGATTGTATTCATTGTAGCCTGAGGTAGTTCCGTCAGGGTTTTGAACTAGCCACTGCTCGTAAACGGAGCTAAGCTGCTTTGGTGAAAAGTCTGTAATTCGTGAAGAGAATTTCTGCTTTCCTAAGTACTGCAAAGCATTTGGATCCATTTTACTTACGTAGTTGAGAGGAACATGCCATTTTACAAAGCTTCTAATCTGGTACCAGATGCCAAGTGGAATGCTGATAAAACCGAAGATTAGGTACTGGATAATGAGTTCCTTTCCATTTTTCTTGAATTCTTTGATGAGAACCATGAGGAAAAGTACTGCAAGGGCTGGGGCGATGGTGACTGCTGAGAGCTTAGCGCTGCAGGCAAGACCGAGGGCCAGAGCCATTTTGATAATATTTTTCTTGGTTCTTTCTTTGTTCCACTGAAGTGCAAAGTAAAAGGTCAGCACTGAAAGTGTGATGGAAAGCATGTCGTTGTTGATGCTTCCTGAAAAGATTACAAATGCAGGGTGGAAACAAATAATTATAAATGGTATATAAAATGCCTTGCCTTTAAGTTTAAAGAATTTAAAAATCTTAAAGGCGGTAATCATAATGCACATTGAATAGAAGAGAGATAAGGTCTGTAAGCTCTCTCTTGCAGGGTTGTGGCCAACGTTAAAAATGAATTCGTTGATGCCAACCCAGATGGAACTGATGATGTGATGAAGAGGTGGATGAGCAAACTGCCAAATCTTACTTACATCAGTGTCCGGAAGCTTGTGATTTTTAAGGATGAACTCAATGTAGCCTGCGTGACATGTAAAAGGCTCCTTGTCAAAGCTTCCCACATCGTGCTGAAAGCTATAGCAGGATGAACCAACTATAAATGTGAGTTTTAAAATAAAGCCGGAAGCAATGATAAACAGGTACTTTGCTCTGTCTTTGTATTTGGTACAGGCAAGGATTAAGCAAAGAATTCCGACTATAACCACACCGCCGATAAAGTGCCAGACTACCTTGTATTTTGCAAGGAAATAAAGTCTGCAAAGCCATAGAACTAAAACTATAAATACAGCGCCAATTATCACGCTTTGAATAGCATTTAAAAGCTTTGATTTGTAGGCTTTGTTAAGCACGAACATGAATACACCTAATAATAAAAATGTAGCGAGATAGGTGTAGTTAGGTGGTACATTTTCAATGGCCCCAAGGAAAAATGCATTTGAAAAAATACATGCTACAAACGCCCATATATAAGGGTATTTCGCAAGGGACTCGATAACGCTGTCAGCATTAATGTCGCCAAGGACATAGTCTAATTTTAATAATTTTAATAGATTACTTTTTTTCATGATATTCCTTTTCAGTATTTACATTCCAAATATTTTCTTTATCTGTGCTGCCTTCCTTAATGGCGCGAGCTGTATTGATAGAAGTGAGCATGGAGTGGTCCATGTTGTTATATCTGTGCTGGCCATTACGTCCTACGCACCAAAGGTTATCGTAGGTGTCGAGATAATCCTTAATCTCATCAAAGTCCTTATAGGTATCAAAGTAAGCAGGATAAGCCTTCTTAACCTTTTCGCGATGAGCCTTGATAACTGCGCCCTTCTCGATGATGCCGATTTTTCTAAGCTCGCGGATAGCGAGATTAACGCATTCCTTGGTACTCATATTCCAGAATTCGTCTCCCTCTTTACAGAAATATTCCATACCAACCCAAACGGTTTCAAGAGGCTTTTCAACCATGTAAGGAGACCAGTTGTTAAATATCTGAACTCTACCAAGCTTAACGCCTCTGTCCTGAACGTAGATCCAGCAGTCTGGAACGATGTTAGCAAGAGTACGTCTGGTAGTTTTATTTTTAATCTTTAATTTATCTACTAAGAGGCCAACTGTAACGAAATCACGATATGGAAGGCCGGAAGCAAGCTCCTTAATTCTGTCAGGAGAATTTTTCATTCCATTTACCAAATCCTTAATAGGCATGGAGGAGATAAATATATCGCCGTCCAGAATCTTTAAGCCCTCTTTGGTATTGCAGATTACAGATTTGATTCTGCCGTCTTCATCGTCATTTTCGGTATTAATGTCAGCAACGCTGTGGCCGTATAAAATCTTACCACCAAGGCGGGTTACCTCAGCGCCAACCTTCTCCCAAAGCTGACCAGGACCATATTTGGGATACCAGAATTCCTCGATAAGGGAGGTTTCGGTATTCTCTTTATTCTTAGTTCCGAGAACCTTTGTAATCATATCCTTTACGATAGCCAGAATGGAAAGACCTTTAACTCTCTGAGCGCCCCAGTCAGCGGAAATCTCGCTTGGATGGCGTCCCCAAAGCTTCTCTGTATAGCCCTCGAAGAACATGGAATAGAGAACCTTACCAAATCTGTTAATGTAGAAGTTCTCAAGGTTGTCCTCAGGAAGCTTATTAATACAGGAATAGAGGTAGCTAAAACCCGCTCTAAGAGTAGTAATAAGTCCCATATTTTTAATTGTATTAATATTCATGGTTACAGGATAATCAAAAAATGCATGCTTATAATAAATTCTTGAAACTCTGTTTCTAAGAAGCATAACATTGTCTTCCTTTTCAGGATCAGGACCTCCCGGATTAAAGCTCTTAACTGTGCCAAGAACCTTGTCATCATAGGAAGGAGCACCCTGAATAGGCATCATATCGCTCCACCATTTCATAATAGTATCGTCTTTTGAAAAGAATCTGTGCCCACCGATATCCATGCGGTTTCCCTTATATTCCACAGTTCTGGATATACCACCGAGAGTATTGCTTTCCTCGAGAACGGTCACGTCATATTTTTCGTTGCCCCCATCTTTCAGTAACTCGTAAGCGGCTGTAAGTCCTGCAGGACCGCCACCTATAATAATAACTTTTTCCATAAATAGACCTCTCAAAACATTAAAATTTAAATGTATATAATTACATTTCAAGCTTATTTGCCGATTAAATATTATACCATAAAAATAGGGCTTCGGCAAATAAAATAAGGGGCTTTCTAGAATTCTCATAAATGCAACGAAATAAGAATAATTTATTGAATAATACCACTAAAAATGGTAAAATTACTATAACTATGGTGCTAATATAAATCGATGCATAAATAGATATATATCGGAGGCTGGAAAATAAAAAATTATGATGATTATATTAGGCCCAAATATCGGAAGCAGAATATAGAATTATTAAAATATAATATGCGAGGAGAGAAAAATATGATTAACGATTATAATTCAGCCAAGAAGCTTGGAGAAGATGCGGTAAGAGCGGCTCACAGAAGAGGACAGTCACCATATTTGCCTGTGCTTAATTCATTTGAAGAGGTAAAAACATCCCTCGGAGAGGAAAGACTGGGACTTTTGGAGCTGCCTTTGAGTCGAATAACAGGTAATAAAGAGGTTGGAAGGACTAATGCATTTGCCAACAACTTCATGCCTATATTCCCTGCAAATACTGAGTTTGCGGTGAAGTGGTCCGACCTTTACGACAGCTATATAAAAGAGGGAATTCGTGATGCCATAAAGTGCTATGAGTACATGAATCATTACTATGTGCAGGAGGGCAACAAGAGAGTATCCGTTTCAAAATATGGCGGCAGCGAGTACATTCTTGCGGACGTTATAAGAATTCTTCCTGAGAGAAATGATACTAAGGAAGTGAAGGCCTACTATGAATATTTGGATTTCTATAAGGTTACAAAGAACTATTACATAGTGCTTTCAGAGCCTGGTGAGTATGCAAAGCTTGCCGAGCTTTTGGGACAGGACCTTGAGAATCCTTGGCCGGAGGACCTTTGCTCAGATCTTAAATCTGCATTTTTCAGATTTAGTAAAAAGTTTAATTCTCTTTATAAGGGAATGGATGATTTTGTTACCAGTGAAGCATTTTTAGTATACATTTCAATCTTCCCTATGAAGACTATATTTGAAGAGGGCGACGCTCAGATTATCAGTAACATTAAGCTTGCCAAGGACGAACTCTTCACCAGTGCGGATGTTGAAAATATAGCATTTGTGGAGGAGGCTTCGAAAAATGAAGCGAAGAAGCAGTCAGTGCTTTCAAGCCTTTTCTCAAATACCAAGAAGTACACGGCTTCCTCACCGCTTAGGGTTGGATTCATCTATGACAAGCCGATTGAGGAGTCCAGATGGATAGACAGTCACGAGGCAGGAAGACTTTATGTAGACGAGATTATGGATGACAATGTAGTTACCAAATGCTACATTTCAAAGAGCGCAGACGGCTCTGTAAATGACGCACTTTCCGAGGCTATAAGCGATAAAAATGAGATTATATTTACGGTTTCAGATGATATGATGTCAGATACGCTTAAGGCAGCAGTTAAGAATCCAAAGGTTAAGTTCCTTAATTGCTCCGTTGGAAATACCAGTTCAAGCGTTAGATGTTATCAGGGTAAGTTCTATGAAGCGTCATTTTTGATGGGAATTCTTACTGCGGACATAATGCTTAGAGAGGGACTTGGTGCTGCAGGAAGTGCCGGTGGTATAGGAAACGCGGGAGATGCGGGAGATAACGGAAGTGCCGGAAGTGAAGCAGCCGGGGCTACACGAAAAATCGGTTACCTTGCGAGAAGTAATTCCAACATGAGTATTGCCAATTTAAATGCATTTGCGGTAGGCGTTTCATTTATCGATCCTGAGTGCAGAATTTCATTAAAATATATCGGTGACGGTAATGATTGTGATTATAGAAAAGAGTGGGAAGACGAAGGAGTAAAGGTATTTGCGGACTTTGAGTATTCCTACACACCGGGAGATACTAACAGACCGGGAGTTTATAAGGTGGAAAATGATAAGGATGTATTTATCGGAACACCATATTTTAGCTGGGGTAAATACTATGTTCAGATAGTTCAGTCAGTGCTTTGCGGATCCTGGAATCTGAGTGAGATTATAAATAACCGAGTGGCTGCAAACTACTGGTTTGGCCTGTCTACAGGAGTTGTGGATGTGAGAGCCATGAAGCAGTCCTATCAGACCAAGAAGCTCATTTCATTTTTCAAAAATGCCATAATCGGAGGCGGAATCGATCCATTTTCCGGCGAGCTTCGTTCCACAACGGGCGTGGTTATGGAGAGCACAGAGGACTCTAAGAGCGGATTTTCAGCGACCTTAGAAAGCCTTACCCAGGGCCAGATAGCGAGCATGAATTGGCTGAATGAAAATATCGATGGAAGCCTGCCAATAGCAGACTGATAGAGCTGATAGAGCTGATATAACTGATAGAAAGGAAATGTATGAAAATACTTATAATAGCTGATGAAGAGTCAAAGGCTTTATGGGATTTTTATACTCCTGAGAGATTAGAGGGAATCGACCTTATCATATCCTGTGGCGACCTAAAGGCCGCGTACCTTGAATTTCTGGCCACCATGGTTTCCATACCGGTGCTGTATGTACCAGGAAATCATGACACGGAATATGTTGATAATCCTCCCAACGGCTGCGAGTGCATAGATGGAACTATATTTAAATATAAGGGTATAAGGATTCTAGGACTCGGCGGTTCGATGAAGTATAAAAATGGTCCCTACATGTATACCGAGGCAGAAATGAAGCGCAATATCAAAAAGCTTCGACAAAAAATATTTAACAATTCAGGCTTTGATATATTAGTCACTCACTCTCCTGCCAAGGGCTATGGGGACTTGGATGACTTGCCACATCAGGGCTATGAATGCTTTAATCAGCTAATGTTACAGTGCAGACCGCTGTATATGCTACACGGACATGTCCATGGTAATTACGGCTGGAATATAAAAAGAGTCTCGGAGCACGAAAGCGGAACCACCATAATTAACGGCTTTGACAGGTATGTGCTGGATTATGATGAGACCAAGAAAAATGAGATAAAGAGGTCAGAGTTATTTTTTAAT
>JAILGL010000010.1 GCA_024696825.1 Lachnospiraceae bacterium | reverse complement strand
GCTTTTTAGACACAAGAAGACAAAGGCTAGAGTTTTAGTTTTATCCAATGAAGACATTAATAAGGTTTTTAATATTGCTTTCCGTACACCTTCTGACAGTGATAAGGGTGTGCAGCATATTATCGAGCATACAGTGCTTTGCGGTTCTAAGAACTTTCCGGTAAAGGACCCATTTATCGAGCTTATAAAGGGTTCCGTTAATACCTATCTTAATGCGACTACCTATCCGGATAAGACTATGTATCCTGTTGCAAGCTATAATGATAAGGATTTTAAGAACCTTATGCATGTATATCTGGATGCTGTATTTAATCCAAATATTTATGATATCGAGGAGATTTTTAAGCAGGAGGGATGGCATTACGAGCTTGAGGACAAGGACTCTCCTGTTATATATAATGGCGTTGTTTATAATGAGATGAAGGGTGCTTATTCTTCAGTGGATGGCATTATGGAGACTTATCTTATTAAGGAGCTCTATCCTGACTGTGAATATAAATATGATTCAGGCGGAAATCCTGAGGTTATTCCAAGTCTTACAAGAGAGGAATATCTTGCATATCATAGTAAATACTATCATCCTTCCAATTCTTATATTTATCTTTATGGAGATATAGATGTAGAGGAAAGACTTAACTGGATAGATGAGAACTATCTTAAGGATTATGATGAGCTTAAGGTGGATTCTCAGATTTCCCTTCAGCCTGACTTTAGTGAACCTAGAGAGGCTGATTATGAGTATGCAGTAAATAAGGGTGAAGCTGAAGGCAATAAGACCATGTATGCCTATGGTATAAAACTTGATGTTACTCAGAATGACAAGGTTACAAAGGCTCTAGCCATGTGTACGGAGATTCTTTTAGATGTTTCCGGTGCAAAGGTTAAGGAGGCTATAGTTAAGGCTGGTCTTGGAGAGGAGATTATCTCTGATTACTGTGATTTATTCCGACAGGGATATCTTGCCATCTATGTAAAAAATGCTCCTGCAGGTAAGAAGAAGGAGCTTTTTGAAGTTATTGAAAATACCATGAAACAGGTGGTTTCAGAGGGTATTGATAAGGATTTACTTTTGGCAAGAATTAATCTTCGTGAATTTGCAGCTAAGGAAAAGGAATTTGGTATTACTCCAAAGGGCTTAATCTATGGTATAAGAGCCATGAATACCTGGCTTTATGAGGATGAAGCTGCATTTAATAAATTCAAGGATAGCTGGATTTATGACGAATTCCATAAGGATATAGAGTCAGATTATTTTGAGAAATTAATAGAAGAACATTTTATTAATAACAATAATAAGGTTATGGTGGAATATGCTCCTTCAGAAGGGCTTACTGCAAGGGTTGACAAGAAGACCAGAGAGGAGCTTGAAGCATTTAAGGCTTCTCTTTCAGATGAAGAGATTGAAAAGCTCATTGCTGACACTAAGAAATTAAAGGATTATCAGAACACTCCTTCAACTCCTGAAGAGTTAAATACTATTCCTTTGCTTACCAGGGATGATTTGAGTAAGACTGTGAGATGTTCTGATATTAAGGAAGACAGCTTTGAAGGAATGAAGGTTTTTAGGAGCAATGTTAAGTCTAATGGAATCAGCTACTATATGATTCGAACTGATTTATCGGATTACAAGGATAATGTATTTGCCTTAAATACTCTTACTCTTTTACTCGGAAGCCTTTCAACAAAGAATTACAGTTACTCTGCTCTTGAAGCATTTAAAGGAATTCACCTGGGAGCTGCTTCTTTTGGTGTAGACATTGATTGTGATAAAGATTTTAATTTGATTCTTGACTATATGACTCTTGTAAAGTGTCTGAATGAAAATCTTGATAAGTCCTTTGAATACTTAAAAGAGGTTTTATTTGAGACTCAGTTTGATGATGTAGACAGGATAAAGGAACTTATTCTTGAGCAGCTTTCAAAACTTAAGAGCTCAGGTCTTTATGCAGGTCATGCTACAGCTTCTGAAAGAGCTTTAGCTCATATCTATGAGGATGAGGCTATTAAGGATTATTCCGATGGTATTGGATATATGAAGCTTCTTGAAAAGCTTATTAATGATAATAAAATAGATGAATTTGCAGAGTATGCAAAAACCCTCATTACTTCACTTAGAAGTAAGAATAATCTTACTATGCTATACATTGGATCAGATGAGGATTATGAATTGTTTAAGAGTGAGATTAAAAAATCAAATCTCTTAGACTGTTTTACAGATGAGGTTCCAGCCTTTGAACATAAGTTTATTAATGACACTGTAATAAAGGATAAGAGCGAAGGCTTTACAACTCCTGCAAAGATTCAATATGTGGCTCTTGCAGGTAAGTATGATCCTTCAAAGATTAAGAAGGGTATAGTTCCTTTAATAGGAAGTATGCTTAATTCCGGATATCTTTGGAACCGAGTAAGAGTTTTAAATGGAGCTTATGGCGTTTTTATAAGATTACAACCTAATGGAAAGGCTGTATTTTCATCGTACAGAGACCCTAAGCTTACAGAAACCTTAGAGGCCTATAGAGAAGCCGGTGATTACCTTGCAACCGCTGAGTTAGATGAGAGAGAGTTAGATAAGGCGGTTATATCAACCTGTGGAAGCATTGACAGTCCTATATCAGATAGAGCAGAAGCTTTGCGTGCTTTCAGATGGTATTTGACAAAGAAGGATGTCAGTCGTCTGAATGAAGAGAGAGAGCAGCTTTTAAATCTTGATATTGAAGATATAAGAGCCTTTGCTGACGTGGTCCGCGAGGTGGCTTCTTATGGGGAGATTTGCGTAATTGGTTCTGAGGAAAAGATAAAGGAAAATGAGGGCATTTTTAACAATATTATTACATTTTAATTGAATAATTTATCAAAAATGCCAAATTTTGTAATAATTAGACATTTTTTCTTGCTTAAAAATAATTATGGTGTTAATATTTATAAGATTTATGCTTAGGAGACTATGGTTTTTGGCTTTGGTTTTTACATTTAACGTATTTAAAGCATTTATAAGGAATCACATTTGATTTTTTATAGAGGTTTTAAGAACTGTTAATTGGCATAAAGTAAAGGATATAGATGTTGCATTTAGATTATAGGTGATTTTAATTTAAGGAGAGAGGTTTTAAGTATGAAGACCCGTACAAAATTACTCATAGTTTTGGGCGCTTTGCTTGCAGTTGTTATTATTGCAGCCGTTGTGGTTTGGGTAATAAAACCAATTAAAGTTTACGATGGAGAGAAAGAAAAGGTTGTATCATTAAAGAATGCTAAGGGCGTTATTGAGGACGCTTATGATGATGCAAAGGACAAGGAAAACTTTACTATTTTTGAAAACGGTAAGGAAATCTTAAAGCTCAGTCATACTCATGTAGTTGACTATTCTTTTGATGAGGATAAGATTAACGAGCTTAAGAAGGCTAATATTTTCAAATATTATATGGAGCTTTCTTCCGCAAAAACTCTTTTTAAATGGAAAATGAGAGATGTGGATGATTTGGCTGATTTAAGAGCTGATCTTGATACCATTAATGGTGAAAGACACAAGGCTAAAAACGCTAAAATCACTATGACTGATGAGGGAGTAACTCTTGAAAAAGAAGAAAAGGGTACTAAGCTTTTACTTGTAAGAGTTGCTAAGGCAGTTACAGATGCTATTAATAAAGGCGATATGGAAGTTGAGGTCGGTGACAAGGATGTTTATCAGGTTCCAAGAGTTACCGAGAAGAAGCTTGAAAAAGCCTATAAGAGACTTGATAAATACAGCAAGGTTAATCTCAAATACACCAGTGGAGCAACTCTTAGCTGGGAAGATATTAAAGAACATGTTACCTTAAAGGGGAGAAGAGTTATTACTGATCTCTCTTTTATAGAGACATTTTTAAATAAGCTTGCAGCTTATTATACATCTATCGGTATGACAAGAGAGTTCACACCTTATAAGACTAAGAAAAAGGTTACTGTTGTAGGTGGAACCTATGGTAATACCATGAACAGGGAAGCTGAGTCAGCTTATGTTAAGAAGGCTATTAACAGAGGTTTAACAGCTGGTAACAGAGTTCCTGAGATGAGTGAGAAATCCAAATTTGGTGATGGAGTTAATGACTTTGGTAAGTCATTTATAGAGGTAAGTATTTCTGATCAGCATGTAAAATACATCAAGAACGGAAAGCTTCTTATGGAATCAGACTGTGTAACCGGAAGACAGGGTGAGCACGATACTCCAAAGGGTGTTTATTTCATTTCTGAAAAGGTTAATGGTAAATATCTCGAGGGTGATAATTACAGAACATGGGTTAATAAATGGATGAGACTTACTAATACAGGTGTAGGTCTTCATGATGCTACCTGGAGAGGCAGATTTGGAGGTAATATCTATACCTACAGTGGTTCTCATGGATGTATCAACCTGCCGCTTTCATTTGCTTCAAGTCTTTATGATGCAGTTGAAACCATGACACCTGTTATTATCTATTAATTTTATGGGAATAAATTTGTTTTAAATATAAATTTCCATTTGATATTATATTTTACTTAGTGTATTATGGTTAATGCGCTGTGTAAAAAGCTATTATTAGCATTTTATTTATGTCATAAAGTTCCGTGCTAGCCGGGGAGTTAGCGGTGCCCTATACCTGCAATCCGCTTTAGCAGGGGTGATGTCTTGTCCCGGGTAACTTTATACAAAGCAGCCCTTTGTAGGTGGCGTTGACGTTTGGGTCTTGCGCAATGGGTGCTCGTGAACCGTGTCAGGAGGGGAACCTAGCAGCACTAAGCGAGATTTCCCGTGTGCCGCGAGGTAGCCTGGGCCGAGTTTTCCTGCATTGGTAACGTTTGTGTAGATTTATTCAAAACAAGATGCACGGTTTTTATATATTTTTATTTTAGAATTTAGGGCTATGGTGAAAATATTACCATAGCCATTTTGCTTTACATAAAAGAATTGTTTTGATATAATATTGCAGGATAATGCAAATATTAATAGTTAGATGAGGTATGAATAATGAAGAATGTATTTCTTTTTTTCCTGAAAAGCCTTATTAAATCACTGTTTCTTATTTTGGTGATTATAGGCGTCGGAGTTGGTTCTTATTTTGTTTCATATAAAGTACTTAAGACCAAACAGCCAAAGGAAAATAGTTCACTTAAGGAGCTTGAGGATATTAAGAGTCAGGCTAAAACAGACAAGATATCTAAAAATCTTATATTTGTTATTGATGATAAGGAAAGAGTGGTAGCTCTTCTTCTTGAGGTATGTAACACCGAGACTAAGAACATGGATTATGTGACTATTCCGGTAAAAACCTTATATACAATACCTGCTAAGATGTACAGAAAGCTTACACTGGTATCTGATCAGATTCCGCAGGTTGCAAGAATTACCAAGCTTAAACAGTATTTTAGCAATAATAAGGACGCTTATGGCTATGCAACCCTTGTGGTAGAGAAGATGACGGGAGTTGAATTCAGCTACTATACGGTTCTTAACAAGGCAGAGTTTAAAGAAAAATATACTAAAAAGAAATCTGTTAAACAGAAATATATGGATGGTAATAAGAAGAAATCTGTTAAGATGGATACCTATGTAATGAAGGATGAATACATTAGTAAGCTTCTTTCTTATGGTGACGATCAGTTAAAGATTGAGAAATTCATCAAGGATGATTATGAAAAGATTGATTCTAACCTTACCGTATACAGTAAGATTGGTTATGTAGAAGCTTATGCCAGCATTTCACCGGAGTGCTTCCATTACTGGACACTTCCTGCTAAGAAGAAGGGCAGCTCATTCTATACCATAGATACAGATGTAGCTAAGACTTATATTAATAATATTATTAATAATAAGACTACTTATACAGATTCACAGTTTGGACAGCTTACAGGAAAGGGTACTTCAACAAGTACTGAAAGTAGTGATCCAGAGGCTAGTTCAGAGACTAAGTCAGAGAGCGGAGATACAGTTATAGTATCAAAGCCTGGAGATGGAGAGAAAGCAAGTGCCTGCAAGGGTAAGAAGATTATTCTCTTAAATGGTAGTAAAATCAACGGCTTAGCTGCAAAATTCAAGACCAGACTGTCAGGAAATGGTTTCACTGTTTCAAAGGTTGGTAATTATACTAATGATGTTCATACTCAGACTGAAATAGTAGTTCCTAAGGAAGGTGATTATAGTGATTTGGAAAGCTACTTCTCAAATCCTAAGATTACAGTAGGAACAGTGGATTCAGGCTATGATATAAAGATCATTCTTGGCACCGTAGATGCCAATTAACAAATTTGTAACATATTTTTGTAAGTGTTGCACAAAAAATCATTTGATTTTTTGTGCAATTATTCTATAGTATTCTTTTAGCAAATGGTGTAGTATATAATACATGATTTGAGGATGGTGCTGAAAAGAGCATTAAATTTATTAATAATTAACAGGAGGAACTATTAAATGGCTAGTTTGTCACTAAAAAATATTGGAAAACAGTATCCAAACGGATTCGTTGCAGTTAAGAATTTCAATCTCGATGTTGCAGATAAGGAATTCATCATCTTCGTTGGACCTTCAGGTTGTGGTAAGTCTACAACACTTCGTATGATTGCAGGTCTTGAGGAGATTTCAAGCGGAGAGCTTTGGATTGGTAGTAATCTTATGAACGATGTTGAGCCTAAGGATAGAGATATTGCGATGGTATTCCAGAACTACGCTCTTTATCCACATATGTCAGTTTATGACAATATGGCATTCGGTCTTAAGTTAAGAAAAACACCTAAGGATAGAATTGATCTTCTCGTTAACGAGGCTGCTAAGATTCTTGGTATCGATCATCTTCTTGATCGTAAGCCAAAGGCTTTATCAGGTGGTCAGAGACAGCGTGTTGCTATGGGACGTGCTATCGTTCGTAAGCCTAAGGTATTCCTTATGGACGAGCCTCTTTCAAACCTTGATGCTAAGCTTCGTGTACAGATGCGTATAGAGATTTCAAAGCTTCATCAGAGACTTGAGTCTACTATTATCTACGTTACACATGACCAGACAGAGGCTCTTACTCTTGGTACACGTATCGTAGTTATGAAGGACGGTGTTATGCAGCAGGTTGCTACACCTATCGATCTTTATACTAAGCCATGCAACTTATTCGTTGCTGGATTCATTGGTTCACCACAGATGAACTTCATCGATTGCCAGGCTGTTGATGATGGTGGAGATGTTAAGCTTGTATTTGGTTCATATGCTATCACTCTTCCAGAGGCTAAGGCTGAGAAGCTTGTTGAAGGTGGATATGTTGGTAAGGAAGTTATCCTTGGAATTCGTCCAGAGGATATTAATGATGACGAGATCTATGTAAGCAGTGGTACTGATAATGTAATCATGGCTACAGTAAGAGTTTACGAGATGCTCGGTGCTGAAGTATTCTTATACTTAAGTACAGAAGGACATGACATTACTGTTCGTGTTAGCCCACGTACAACTGCACGTCCTGGTGATACAATTCCTATCGCTATCGATACTAATAAGATTCATGTATTCGATAAGGAGACAGAGAGAGTTATCACAAACTAATAAATATGATTAATTCATAATGTTTTTTCTTCCTATAAGCAAGAGGACAATCTTTGATTGCCCTCTTGCTGTTTTTTTATTTATATTTCTTATAAAATACACATTTTAGGCACTTTTTGTTTTACTTTTCAGGTTAAAAATGATATTATGATAAGAGGGTTATAATGCATTGGTCTACAAATAAAGGAGGTATTTGGGGTTATGATTTCAAATCAGGTTTTACAGAGTACAATTGATGGACTTAAAAACATTTCCAGAGTTGAGCTTGCAGTTATGGATGTGGAAGGAAAGGTTCTTGCAACTACTACTAATGAGGTTGAGGAATTTGTAGAAGAGGTAGAGAGCTTTGTGGATTCCATGGCGGAAAGTCAGGTGGTTGACGGCAACCAGTTCTTTAAGGTTTTTGACGATCATCATTTGGAATATATTCTTATGGCTAGAGGAGAAACTGAAGATGATTATATGGTAGGTAAGCTTGCTGCATTTCAGATTCAGAGTCTTTTGGTGGCTTATAAGGAAAGATATGATAAGGATAATTTTATAAAGAACCTTCTTTTGGACAATCTTCTTTTGGTTGATATTTATAACAGAGCCAAGAAGCTCCATATAGAGACTAATGTGAGAAGACTGGTTTTCATCGTAGAGATAGAGAACGAAAAAGAGGTTGGTGCCCTTGAGATTATTAGAGGTCTCTTTGCCAATAAGACAAGAGATTTCATCACTCAGGTGGATGAGAAAAATATTATTATCGTTAAGGAGTTAACTCCTACTGAAACCTATGAGGATATGGATAAGACAGCCAAGGTTGTTCTAGATATGTTAAATACTGAGGCCATGCTTTCTGTTCATGTGGCTTATGGAACTATAGTTCCTGAAATCAAGGATGTGTCCAGATCCTACAAGGAAGCAAAGATGGCTCTTGATGTAGGAAAGATTTTCTACGAAGAGAAAAATATGGTTGCCTATGGCAGTCTTGGAATTGGAAGACTTATCTATCAGCTTCCTATGCCACTTTGTACCATGTTTATCAAGGAAATTTTTGGAGAGAATACTCCTACTGATTTCGACGAAGAAACTGTTGAGACTATTAACAAGTTCTTTGAGAATAATCTTAATGTGTCTGAGACAGCAAGAAAGCTGTTTATACATAGAAATACTTTAGTTTACAGACTTGAGAAGCTTCTCAGTTCTACAGGTCTGGATATTAGAAACTTTGAGGATGCAATTACATTTAAGATTGCCCTTATGGTTGTAAGATATATGAAATATATGGAAACTTATGAGCACTGATTTCAGTGCTCCTTTGTTGGATGGAGGTTATAGGTGAAGGTTAATAATAACACAACTGATACAAATGAATATTCCGGGAATGTAAGTGATGATGAATTATTTGATATTGTTTCTTCTGCCTTAGATTTTCAGCTTAAAAATAACTTTCAGGATGAGGATGAAGCTTCAGTAGAAGTAGCTTCAGATGCTGTAGAGGAAGCGACTCCAAAAGTCCGTAAAGTAATTGACTCACCTACAGTTCCCCTTCCATCTATTTCAAAGGTTGTTGCAAATCCTAATGAAAATATAGCTACAAAAACAGCGGAAGTAAAAAGCGAAGCGACTCCTTCATCAGGCTATGGTGCGCCTGAATTAGTTATTAAAACTGTATATCCGGGAGGAAAGAACGAAGGAGAGAGTAAGGCTACTGAAGGCGCTTATGAAGAGGAGGCTTACGTAGAGGAAGCTTACACAGAGGAGGCTTACACAGAGGAGGCTTACACAGAGGAAGCTTACACAGAGGAGGCTTACTCTGAGACAGAAGGTGAGGCCCCTTATATAGAAGAGCCTGGTGACTTTAATTACGGTGTTAAGGATGTTACCGGTGAGATTGTTTATCCTCATGAGGACGAGTATATTGAGGATGAAAATTATGAGCCTGAGTATACTGAAGAAGAGTATTATGAGGGTGATTATCAGGAAGAGGCTGAAGGCGTAATATATGCCGATGAGGGCGCTGAGGAGATTAATTACTCTGAATATGATGAAGAAGAATATGAGGATCCTGCCTTAGAGGATTATGCTGACGGTAGTGAGCATGAGGATAAGGATTATATTATAGATGTTAGAAAGGTTACGCTCATTTATCCAAATGGTACTGTAGCCCTTAAAAATATATCTCTCAAAATTGAAAAGGGAGAGTTTGTATTTATTGTTGGTAGCAGTGGTTCAGGTAAATCCTCACTTATAAAGACTCTTTTAGGAGAGCTTAAGCCTACCAGCGGTAATATATTTGTAGATGGCAGAGATATTGCTTCCATTAGCTTAAAGCAGCTGCCTTATTACAGAAGAAAACTGGGTGTTGTTTTCCAGGAGTTCAGACTCCTAGAGGATAGAAATGTATTTGAAAATGTGGAGCTTTCTCAGAGAGTTATAGGTATCCCAAGGGATAAGAGAAGAAAGAACTGTCTTAATATGTTTAAGGCTGTTGGTTTGGAGGCGAAGATTCACGAGAAAACCAGTGAGCTTTCCGGTGGTGAGCAGCAGAGAGTTGCCATTGCAAGAGCCATGGTTAATAAACCACCTATTCTCCTTGCAGACGAGCCTACGGGTAACTTAGATCCTAATAACTCCAGAGAAATTATGAAAATACTCGAGGATCTTAATAAGATTGGAACTACAGTTGTTATCGTTACCCATAATGACACTCTTGTAAATGAGATGCAAAAGAGAGTTATAACTCTTCACAATGGTACGATTACTAATGATGAGCAGGGAGGATATGTACAGTGAGTACTTTATTTTATGGTATTGGACAGGGTTTCAAAAGTCTTTTTCAAAATAAAATATTTACCCTTGCAGCTATAGGAACCATTACTGCCTGTCTCTTTATATTAGGTGTATTTTATACACTGTTTGCCAATTTTAGAAATATGGTTTATAAGGCTGAGTCTAATGTTGGTCTTACTGTGTTTTTTGACGAGGGACTTAGTGAGGCTCAGATAGAGTATCTGGGCGGTAAGATAAAGGGCGTAGACGGTGTTAAGAAGATTAAATTCGTATCTGCAGCCGAGGCCTGGGAGAACTTTAAGAAGGAAAAGTTTGAGGGTAATAAGGAGCTTATTAATACCTTTGGACAGGATAATCCCCTTAAGAACTCCGCTTCCTATGAGGTTTATCTTAAAAATGTAGCTAACCAGGAAAAGGTGGCTAAGAAGATTGAAAAAATAGATGGTGTTCGTAAGGTTAATGGTTCTGGTGCGGCAGCAAGTAAGATAAGCAGTTTCAACATGCTTATTGCCTATGTTTCCCTTACCATTATTATCATGCTTATATTAGTTTCCGTATTTCTTATTAGTTCTGCGGTTGCTATGGGTATAAATGTCAGAAAAGACGAGATTGCCATAATGAAGCTTATAGGTGCCACAGATGCATTTGTAAGACTTCCATTTATATTTGAAGGTGTATTTATAGGTATTATAGGAGCTGCCATCCCTCTGGGGATTCTAAGGCTCTTCTACGGACAGGTGATTGGTTTTATAGTAAGAGGATTTCCTGCTCTTACGAAATGGCTGCATTTCATTAGTGTTAAGGACATTTTTACAATACTTACTCCAACCTGCGCAATTATAGGTGTTGGAATAGGTCTTATCGGAAGTATGTGGTCACTTCGTAAGCATTTGAAAATCTGATTACTGCCTTTAAGGAGGTTTTTGATTTGAAGAAAAAATTAGTGAAAATATTTGCTATGTGGCTTACTGTTTTTATGGTTATAGCCACTGCAGATTTTGGCTATGGAAAGGTAGATACTGCCAAGGTTAAAACTGCCAAGGCTAAGACCAGTGCGGATATTCAAAATGAGATTAATGTCGCAGAGGAAAAGCAGGCAGAGCTTGAGAGAAGAAGAAAATCTCTTAGTAAGAGAATTAAAAATCTTGAGAAAGATATAACTAATGTTGAGAAATATATTACTAACTACGATAAAGAGCTTGAAGAGATAGACGGTAAAATCGCTGAAAACAGGCAGAATCTTAGGAAGTGTAAGAGGGATTTAGCCGGCCTTGAAGAAGAACTTCAGAGAACAGAGACTAATAAGAATAACCAGTATATTACCATGGCTAAGCGCATTCAGTATATGTATGAGAATGAAGGTAATGGTTATGCTGACATTATTTTCTCTTCCAGCAGTCTTTCAGACATTTTAAATAATTTAGAATATATTGATAGAATTTCTGATTATGATGATAATATGTTTAAGCTCTATGTTCAGGTTTGTGATGAGATAGAGGCTGATAAGACTGAGCTTGAGAAAAAAGAGGCTGAGTATGAGGCTATTAGAAATAGCCTGAGATTTGAAAAGAAAAGTATCAATAAGCTTTTAAAGCAGAAAAAGGCTCAGGTTATTAAGTATCAGCAGAATATTAAAGAGGGCAGGGAGGATGTTAAGGACTATAATCAGCAGATTATAGACGCAGATGATGAACTTGACAGACTTTTAGAGGAGCAGCGTATTAAGATTGCTGAGGAGGAGCAGAGTTCAGGTAATTCCACTTCTACAACTACCGGTGGTAATTCAGCTTCAGGCTTTGGCTGGCCACTTACGATTCCTGCTCGTATTTCCTCTCCATTTGGTCCACGTAATGCTCCAACTAAGGGTGCAAGTACATTTCACAAGGGAATCGATTTGGACGTTCCTACAGGTACTACTGTAATTGCTTCAAAGGGAGGTAAGGTTATTACTTCAACTTATTCCTCATCTGCAGGTAATTATATAGCCATATATCATGGAAATGGTCAGTATACCTATTATATGCATTGTTCTAAGCTTTTGGTATCGGTTGGTACCAGTGTTAAAAAGGGACAGGTTATTGCAAAGTCAGGTAATACAGGTATTTCCACAGGTGCACATTTACATTTTGGAATATTCCTTAACGGTAATTATGTTAATCCGGCACTTTATGTGCATGCCTAAGGGTAGGCAGTAAAAGAAATCATAACAGGAAGAAAAACAGAAAGATATTTATATATGAGTGAAGAAACAAAATCGTATCTGGTGGGCATTTTAACAGGTGTTCTACTTATTATCGCAATCATATCTGTTTGCGGACTGGTAGGAGTTATAGATGTTAATGCCATATTTAAAAATGCGAAGAAGAATGAGTCGGTGGTTAGTAACCAGACTCAAAAGGCCTATGATGAGGCTCTTAGCTACATTAACCATTATTATATGGGTGATGTAGAGGATAGCGATATGCAGAATTCCCTTATTAAGGGACTTGTGGGCGGTTTGGATGATAAGTATGCAGATTATTATGACCCACAGGAAACTGAGGAGTTCTATGAGAATATCAATGGTGAATTTAGAGGTATAGGTATAGTTATGACTAAGCCTGCTACGGCTTCCGGAGTTATAGTGCTGGGAGTTATGGATGATTCACCTGCTAAAAAATCAGGCGTTAAGCCTGGGGACCTTATTATGTCCATTGACAATAAGGAGCTTGCTGATCTGTCTCTGGATGAGATAAAGGCCATTATCAGTAAAAAAAGTATAGGCAGTGAGATTGCCTTAAATATTAATAGAAAAGGTATTAATAAGAGTATTAAGGTTAAGGTGGAGGACATAGAAACCAAGAGCGTTGGAAGTCTTATGCTTTCTGAGGAAATTGGTTATATAAGAATTACTTCCTTCGACCAGAATACCTCTGAGCAATTTAAGGATGAGCTTATAGGTCTTGAAAATAAGGGAATGAAGAAGCTTATTATAGACCTTAGAAATAACGGTGGTGGTATAGTGGATGTAGCTACGGAAATGCTGGATTTACTTATCCCTAAGGGTAAGCTTTTAGTCTATACCCTTGATAAATATAAAAATAAAAAGACTTACACAAGCTCTTCTGACGAGGAGGAGAATATTCCTATGGTGGTTCTTGTAAATGGGGAGACTGCCAGTGCTTCAGAGATATTTACAGGTGCACTTAAGGATCAGGGAAAGGCTACCATTATCGGTAAAAAGACCTATGGAAAGGGTATTGTGCAGTCTACCTATGAGCTTGAGGATAAAACCTTAATTAAGTTTACAACTGCAAAGTACTACACTCCTTCCGGTAAATGTATCCATAAAAAGGGAATTACACCGGATATTTCTCTGAAAAAATTTAAGGATGAGGAAGTGACCTTTAGCGAGAAAAAGGAAGAGATGCTTGAAGATACTTATATTAAGTATGCCTTTGATTATATAGAAAAAGAAGACTAAGTTTTAGTATTTAGTTATAATAATTAGAAAAATGACTTAGGTGTTATTTGACGCAGTAATTACAGGAGGTGCAAGGGATGTCAGGTTTCAAAATTAATACAGATTTTAAACCGACAGGCGATCAGCCTGAGGCTATCGATGCCCTTGTAAAAGGCTTTGAGGAGGGCGATCAGTTTCAGACCTTATTAGGTGTTACAGGTTCCGGTAAGACTTATACCATGGCAAATGTTATTGAAAGACTGCAGCGGCCAACTCTTGTTATTGCCCATAATAAGACTCTTGCGGCTCAGCTTTACGGCGAGTTTAAGGAGATGTTTCCTGATAATGCGGTGGAATATTTTGTTTCCTACTACGATTATTATCAGCCGGAGGCCTATATTCCTTCTACGGACTCCTATATCGAGAAGGACAGCTCCATTAATGATGAGATTGATAAATTAAGGCATTCCGCCACAGCTTCCATCTGTGAGAGAAGGGATGTTATAGTTGTTGCTTCTGTGTCCTGCATTTACGGACTTGGTAGCCCTATAGATTATCAGAACATGACAGTTTCTCTTAGACCTGGAACCATAGCGGACAGGGACGAGGTTATAAAGAAACTGGTGGAAATGCAGTATGACAGAAATGACATTGATTTTAAGAGAGGTACCTTTAGAGTAAGAGGTGATGTGCTGGAGGTCTTCCCTTCTAATGAGGCTGAAAAGGCTGTTAGAATAGAGTTTTTCGGAGACGAGGTAGATAGGATTTCTGAGATAGAAGCCCTTACAGGCAGGGTGCTTGGAACCTTGAGTCACACCGTTATATTTGCGGCTTCTCACTATGTAGTTGAGCGTGAGGAGTTAGAGCGCTCCATTAAGCAGATCCAGGAGGAAATGGATGAGAGAGTTAAGTTCTTTAAGAGTGAGGACAAGCTCTTAGAAGCTCAGAGAATTAAGGAAAGAACAGAATTTGATATAGAGATGCTTAGGGAAACGGGCTTTTGCTCAGGCATTGAAAATTATACAAGGTTTTTGTCTAATTTAAAGCCGGGAGAAGCACCATTTACCCTTATGGATTATTTTCCAGAGGATTTTATAATTATGGTGGACGAGTCCCATATGACCATTCCTCAGATTGGTGGTATGTTTAACGGCAACCTGTCCCGTAAGAAAACCCTTGTGGAATACGGTTTCAGACTTCCTTCGGCACTGGATAACAGGCCACTTAATTTTAAGGAGTTTGAGGATCATATAAATCAGCTTTTATTTGTTTCTGCTACTCCGGGGCCTTATGAAGAGGCTCACGAGATTAACAGGGTGGAGCAGATTATAAGGCCTACGGGACTTCTTGATCCTGAGATAGAGGTCAGAAAGGTAGAGGGTCAGATTGATGATCTTATAAATGAGATTAATAAAACCATAAAAAATGGTAATAAGGTTATGGTCAATACCCTTACCAAAAGGCAGTCGGAGGATTTAACGGACTACCTTAAGGAGGTTGGTATCAGAGTCAGATACCTGCATTCCGATATAGATACCTTGGAAAGAGCCGAGATTATCAGGGATATGAGAATGGATGTCTTCGATGTTCTGGTAGGTATTAATCTCCTAAGAGAAGGCTTAGACATCCCTGAGATAGAGCTTGTAGCCATTTTGGATGCAGATAAGGAGGGCTTCCTTCGTTCGGAAACCTCACTTATTCAGGTTACAGGTAGAGCGGCCAGAAATGCTGAGGGCCGTGTTATAATGTATGCCGATGTTATAACAGATTCCATGAAGAAATGTATCGACGAAACTAACAGGCGTCGAGGCATTCAGGCAAAGTATAATGAGGAGCATAACATTACTCCACAGACCATTAAGAAGGCAGTTAGAGACTTAATCAGCATCACCAAGAAGGCTGATAATATCACCGGTGATATTGAGAAGGATGTTGAATCCATGAATGATACAGAGCTTAGAAAGCTGCTTAAAAAGGTGGAGAAGAAAATGCATGTGGCTGCAGCTGAGCTTAACTTTGAGGAGGCAGCAGTTCTTCGTGACAGAATGAAGGAAATAAGGTTGCACCTTCAGAGATAGTTACATTTAGTAATTTGGCAGAAGATAGTTTTTTAAGATAGATTAGTAATATGGATATATGTTAGAAAAGAGGTTAGCATGATTAAGATTGGTTTGGATTATTATCCTGAACAGTGGGATGAGGATTTTCTTCCTAAGGATGTTGAGCACATGAAGAAATCAGGTGTTAAGATTGTAAGACTTGGGGAATTTGCCTGGTCCAGAATAGAGAAAAAAGAGGGCGAGTTTGACTTTGGCTGGCTTGACAGAGCTGTAGAGGAATTTGGCAAGGCCGGTATAGAGGTTATGCTTTCTGTTCCTACCAATACTCCTCCAAGATGGCTTTTTAGAAAGCATCCTGAGATTATAAAGGTTGGTCGCGGTGGCGGCAGGGAGCAGATTGGTATAAGAGGCCACAGATGCCTTAACAGTCAGGTCCTTATGGAGTACGCTGATAAGATTACAAAGCAGATAGTGGAGAGATATAATGCTTCTGAAAATGTAATTGGCTATCAGATAGATAATGAGATAGAGGCTAACTGGTGCGGTTGTGAGACCTGTAATAAGCTCTTTAGAGAATATCTTCAGGGTAAATATAAGGATATAGATGAGTTAAATGATATCTATGGCAATCAGGTTTGGAGTGGTGATTTTGTTGATTTTGAAGATGTTACAACACCTCCTGCTTATCAGAATGCCTGGTTAAATCCTGCCTATATGATGGATTATGCCAGATTTGCTGCTAAGTCAGCTACTGATTATTGTGAGAAAATAGCAGAGCTTATAAGAAAATATTCCACAAAAGAGGTGCTTGTAACCACTAATACATGGTTCCCAGAGCATCTTCCTGACTACTATAAGCTCTATAAAAATTTAGATTTTGTAGGTTATGATAATTATCCAACCACTGATGTTTCCAATATGGCTTCACACGCGTTTCATTTGGATCTTATGCGTGGTATCAAGCAGGATTCATTTTGGATTATGGAAGGCCTTTCAGGAGCTCCGGGTAGCTGGGGTCCTATGGGTGAAACCCCTATGCCTGGCATGATTAAGGGTTATGCTCTTCAGGCCATAGCTCACGGTGCAGATACAGTTCTTAACTTCCGTTATAGAACTGCTAAAAAGGGTGCAGAAATGTTCTGGAATGGTCTTATTGGCCATGACAATGTTATCGGCAGAAGATATGAGGAATTTACTGATCTTATAGATTGTATAAAGACCTTTGAACATCTGGGAATAAGCGATTCTAAGGTGGTTTCAGAGGCTGCCATTCTTTACAATGTTGAGGATGAGATGGCATTTAAGCTTCAGCATCAGTCTGACGGCATGTATTATCTCAAGAGTCACATGGCTTGGCATAGAGCCTTTACAAGGTTTGGCGTAGGTGTAGATGTTGTAAATGGCAGGGAAGACTTTATGAAAAAGGGCAAGAATTATAAGATTTTAGTTGCCCCTTGCCTTTATATTTATGATGAGGTTACAGAAAAGCTTCTACACGAATTTGTGGAAAATGGTGGTACTCTTATTCTTACTCCAAGAAGTGGTGTGAAGGATAAGCATAACAACTGCCTTATGAAGGAGCTTCCAAGCTGGGTTAGAGACCTGGCGGGTGTTAAGGTTAAGGAATGCGATTCCATAGGCAATAAGCAGCAGAAGGTCCTTCTCTTAGATGAAATGTGGAGAAAGCATTTGTCTGATATTAATATTTCAAAGCCTACGGATTTTGATTATATAGTTAGTACCCAGTGGTGCGATATTTTGGAGGTTGAGACTGCTGAGACTTTGGCGGTTTATGCCAGCAAATTCTACGACGGAGAGCCTGCAGTTACCGTAAATAGCTATGGTAATGGTAGAGTCTTCTATGTGGGTACTTATTTTGATGATGTGGGATATGAGTCCCTCCTTATGTCTGTTCTTGGAAAGCACGATTTAAAGGCTATTGAGGCTTATAAGGATGGTAGGGAGATTAAGGGTACTAATATGTATACCATTCTTCCGGAGGGAATCGAGGTTACCAAGCGTGTGGCGGGTGATAGAGTGATAACCTTTATATTTAATGATGCCCCTGTAAGACAGACCTTTAAATATAAGGGAAATGAATATGATTTACAGCCATTTGAGATGATGGTTATCGGTAAGTTATAAAATCAAATTGTTTTAAAAGCAGGGCTTTATGTGGTTTTAGGTTTTCGCTACATTTTTCTTTGCTTTTATATATAGAACTAGAAGTATATGCAAAAAAAGAGATTGGAGAGAGAATATGAGAGACTTAAAAGTAACTATGACAGCAACTCTTAGGAAAGCCTTATTATCTTTTGTTTTGTTGGTAGTTTTTGCACTTCCACTTTGTGGAATTGATGAAACAAAAGCTAAGGCTGCAAGAGATGCCTGGGTGACCGAGGATGAGGCCGCTGAATTTGAAACACAGGCAAATCCGTATTATAGGTATTATTTTGGTGAGGAATTTGAAAATTCTAATTTACTCATTAAGGGAGATGTTACCGCTGAATTAAGAAATGAAGAGCAGAGCACAGATGGTTTATTTGTATCAGCTAAGAATTCTGTTATGCATGAATCTGCATTTATTCTTAAGAAGAAGTTTGATTTTGGTACAGGTTATGCTAACCGTATGAGAATTAATGCTGTTTGCGAAAGAGGTAAAAAGGTTTATATGAATTTCTACCTTGATGAGGCTACAGAGCCTTTCTTTAGTCAGCAGATTAAGACTCAGAAGGAAGAGGGTAACTGGGATTTAAATGGTGGTGTAACTGTAGAGCTTCCTGATGCTATAGTTTCAGGTGAGCATTATGTTGTTATGACTATCGATGACCAGACTACAGGTAAGAAGAAGGTTAGTACTGTTCTTCTTAAGCATATTAAGTTCTACAAGGAAGCTGTTCCTACTATGAACATTAATATCGATGAGACTCTTGGTACCATCGCTGAGATGAATAGTGATGAAAAGCATAATACTAACTGCTATGGAGATATTTCTATAAAGGTTCCTAGCGGTTATTCAAGTGGTTATTCAGAGGAAGGTCTTACTGAATATACAGGCGGAAGCTATGACCTTGAGTATATAAGAGGTAGAGGTAATTCTACCTGGGATGCCCCAAAGAAGCCTTATAAATTAAAGCTTGATAGTAAAGAAAACCTTTTTGGCATGGGCTCTAATAAGCATTGGGTACTTATTGCCAATTTCTATGATTGTACACTTTTAAAGAATCGTATTACATACTATATGGCAAATGCAATGGGTATGGAATTCACACCTCAGCTTGTGCCTATGGATGTATTTATGAATGGTAAATATCTTGGCAGCTATTACCTTTGTGAGCAGGTTAGAATAGGTAATTCAAGAGTCGATATTGACGATTTGGAGGAATACAATGGAGAGGATGACAATATTACAGGTGGTTATCTCTTAGGTCTTGAGCCTTATGGTACAGAGACAGGTTATTCTTTTACTACCAAATTGGGTCAGAATTTCTATGTAGATTCCCCTGAGGAATTATCAGATGAGACTATTGATCCTTCTAAGCTGGATGAAATGTATAACTATATAGAAACATATATTGGTAAAGTTGAAGAGGCTGCTATGTCTGAAGATTATACGAATTCTGATGGAGAGTCTTATTCAGATTTAATGGATGTTACCTCTGCAGCTCAGTATTACCTTTATCAGTCATTTACAGATAATGGTGATGCTTATGCCAACACAAGTACAAAGCTTTACAAGAAGAAGGATGGAAAGCTTTACTGGGGGCCTGTTTGGGATTTTGACTATGTTGCATGGAAGTATCAGTATGCAGAAAACTCACATTATATTGAGGGCTTCGGAAATTCATTTCCATGGTTCTCAAATCTTGTTAAGAATGAAGAATTCTTTGCTGCAATTAAGGCTGCATGGGGTGGAAAGGATGTAGATGATCCAAGTACATTCTACTATCAGTTAAATGAGGTTATTAAGGACGGCGGAATACTTGATCAGTATGAGGCTGAGGTTAGATATTCTGCAGATGCAAACTATGATCTTGAAGATATTAGTGTGGATGTTCTTGGTTCTGAAGTTTATGAAGGCGGCGAAGAAGGAGACTATGACGGAGAACTTTTAGAGGCTCCTATTACATTTGCCGATGTTATCGAAGATCTTAAGGGCGATGGATATGATGGTGAAGAAGAAGGCGAAGAAGAAGGCGAAGAAGAAGAAGCCTACTATGAGGAAGTAGTTAAATATACCAATTTAGAGGATTTCCATAATGAGATTGAAAGATTAAAGAATTGGATCAGACTCAGAATGGAATGGTATGATGAGAACCTTGACACCTTACCTGATCAGGTAGAAAATTCAGGAAGCGTAACTGTTAAGTTCTATGATGGTGAAGAATTAATAAAAGGAGTAGATACATATAAGGGTACTAATGTTGAGGATATGCCTGAGGATCCTGTGAAAGAAGGATATGTATTTGACGGTTGGTATGGTGATTATGATACCATGACTGAGGATGAAGAAATAGTTCATGTTGAAAATGGTTTGGTTGATAAACATACCGAATTCTATAGTAATGCTAATGTATATGCTAAATGGGTAGATGAGAAGGACGTTGTAAAAACTAAGGAAATAATAACTCTTAGCGATACATACTATATTTCAGCTGATATAAGCCTTCCAATTCCATATGAAATCTTCCCTGCTGAGGCAGCAGTAACACCTGCTTCCATAAAGGTAGATAGTGAAGACATCTTCTATGATGAGGAAGGAGGTTGTATAAGCGCCTATGGAGACGAAGGTGAAGGCGATGTTATTATAAAAGCATATGATGGAACAACTAAGACCGTACATGTAGTTTGTAAAGAGTACAGTAATAAGATTGAGGACTTTACTGTTTCAGATTCTAAGGTTGAGTTAGAGGCTGGTGATTATAAGGCTGTTAAAATAACTATGTTACCAGAGGAAGCATTTTATTCAAGCTTAAGAACTGTAAGTGCAGATCCAGAAGTAGCTTATATGAGTAAGGCCGGTGTTATCCATGCTGTTGGTGCAGGTACTACAACTATTTATGTAGGTTTTGACGGTCTTGATAAGACTATTCCTGTAAAGGTTACTGTAAAGGGCGAAAGTGATCCTTCAGAGAGTGCTTCACCAGAGCCTTCTGAGAGCACAGTTCCTTCAAGTGGAGTTGTAACTCCTGACGCTGTAACTCCTGCTACATCTTCTTCAGTTAGCGTTATTAAGAAGGGCTCAACTATCTCAATGATTAAGAGTGGTTTAGTTTATAAGGTAACAAAGGCTGGAACAGCTAAGGATGGCAAGGTTACAGGCGGTACAGTTGCTGTAACAGGCTATAGCATTAATTCAGGAAAGACTCTTAAGAAGTTAGTTATTCCTGCTACAATCACTTCTGCTAAGAATACATTTAAGGTTACAAAGGTTAATGCAAAGGCATTTAAGGATTGTAAGACCCTTACGCAGGTAACCATTGGAAAGAATGTAACTGTTGTTGCAAAGAACGCATTTAGCGGATGTGCTAAGCTTAAGAAGGTTATATTCAAGGGTAAGAAATGTACAGTTAAGAAGAAGGCTTTCAAGGGTGTTAAGAAGAAATGTAAGTTTATAGTTCCTAAGAAGTATCTTAAGACCTATAAGAAGGCATTAAAGAAGGCTGGAATCAAGGTTAAGCAGATTAAGGGTAAATAATATAAACCCCTGATAAAAGCTTTATAAGCTAGGCAAGATAATTGCCATAAGTAAAGCTTGATAATGAATAAACATAAGAGCCTACACGAAAGAGGTAATATCGTGTAGGCTCTTTTTAAATGGATTTTAATTTGTATAAGTAGTATCTCGAGTCTTGTTCAAGATATAATAATCTTAAATTATATTTGATAAATAATATCAATAAATAATAGAATTATGAAATTCCCTTGTAGATGCTATCTGCAGAATCTTCTGCATCATCCTTAAGGTCCTCGGCTTTATCCTTAATATCTTCTACAATGTCCTCGGCTTTATCCTTAGCATCTGCTACAGCGTCCTCGGCTTTATCCTTAGCATCTTCTACAGCGTCAGCAAGTTCATCCTTGGACTCCTCAACAACATCCTTTAACTCATCTAACTCTTCATCGAGAGAATCCTTAGATTCTTCATCGTAAAACTCCACGCTGATATCATCATATTCTTCCTCGTTAGCAAGATCTACATCGTCGAAATCCAAATCATCTACATCGAATAGATCATCATCGTCGAATCCGTTTTCATTTTTAAGCTTACGTTTCTTTAATCCTAATAATACCGCTCCGGCTGATACTGTTATAACAGCAGCAGACACAAGTCCAAATAATAAACCTTTTTTCTTCATATAAAATATACCTCCCTTTTAAGAAATATTTCTAAAATTTTTTTGAAAATATTTATTTGTTTCGTCTAATCATATGCTATAGTTTAACATTTTTTTCGAAAACAGTCAATAAGAGGAATAGTGTATTGTTTGCGTTTATGGGCAGTTAGTGGTATATTAAGGTTATGAAAAATAAAAGTATTTTGAGCAAAACATCAATTATGATTTTGGCAGCCATGATTTGCTGTCTTTTATGGGGTTCAGCCTTCCCCTGCATAAAGGCTGGATACAAGCTATTTAACATAGAGTCCGGTGATATGTGGTCTCAGATTCTCTTTGCAGGCTGCAGATTTATGATTGCCGGAGTGATGGTTATTATATTTTCAAGTATTGGAAGAAAGCAGTTTATAATGCCTAAGGATCCTAAAAAAATATTTACCCTCAGTATGTTTCAAACTGTGATTCAATATTTATTTTTTTATGTGGGACTTGCCCACACCTCAGGTGTGAAATCCTCGATAATTACGGGGTCAGGTACATTTTTAACCTTATTTGTGGCCTGCCTGATATTCAAGCAGGAAAGGCTTACGGGGTTAAAAATATTTGGAAGCCTTCTAGGCTTTGTGGGCCTTATAATCGTAAATGTTAATGGCAGTTTGGACCTTAACATGAGTATTATGGGAGAGGGGTTTATCCTTTTATCCGCCATTTCATCAGCATTTTCATCGGCGATAATAAAGGAGTTTTCAAAGGACTCAGATGTGGTTATGCTATGTGGCTATCAGTTTTTTCTGGGTGGATTTATGATGGCAGCGGTGGGTGTTATAGCCGGAAGAACCCTTGTATTTACAGGGTGGCAGAGCATTGTACTGATTCTTTATATGGGATTTATATCCGCAGCAGCTTATACTCTTTGGAGCCTCTTATTAAAATATAACGATGTTTCCAAGGTTTCGGCTTGTAAATTTATGAATCCTATTTTTGGAGCAGTGCTTTCTTATGTGATTCTTAAGGAAAAGGATGCATTTGGCATGCAGGTAATAGCGGCCCTAATCCTTGTTTCTCTTGGAATATATGTAGTTAATAGGGAAGGGAAAAAGTTGAATTAGAAAATCAGTAAATTAGGATGAGATATTTTAAGAGTTAGTGAATTTGGAGTAAAAACTATGAGAAGAAATATTTCTTTTTTTATAATAATTGCAATGCTCCTTACTTATTTACCTTTTACGAATCCCTGTAAAGCATCTGCTGATATAGGAGTTGACGTAGATGAAGAATATGGCGTTGTATTTACGGAAATGGGCTTTTGCGGAAGCACAAGCTTAACCTTTATGGATATTTTTTGGCGTTACGGAGAGGGGCTTCTGGTAATAAGTGGAGAGGGTCCCATGAAGAATTTTCAGGATGATGATCCGTTAAACTATGCGCCCTGGTATGAGTTTGCAGGTGACATTAAAAGGGTAATAATTAAAGATGGAATTACAAAGATAGGAGAGGATGCTTTTTCAGCGCCGGAGGGTGTTTATTATAATCTGGAGGAGTTTATTATACCTTCCACCCTTACGGAAATAAGCAATAATGCATTTTCCCATGTTAAGACTATAGCGGCTTCTAATGAAGAGGCAGAGCTTATTATCCCTGAAAATGTAAGTGCTATGGGAGAGTATGCTTTTAGTAATTTGGATTATGTAAGATGTATAAAGGTACAGGGTGCCGTAAATAAAATATATAAAGGTACTCTTCAAGCTAAGGCTGCAGAGTATATAGATATAGCTGAGGGTTGTAAAATCATTGTAGGTGGCGGTATTCCAGATGATTTTAAGGTTTTATTCCTGCCTTCCACCATTGAGTACTATACCTCAACAGGCCTTCTTTCTGAGCTTTCTGTGGTATATGGAAAGAATGATTATACCAAAGAGGTGGTGGAAAAGTTAGGTGCAACCTATGTAGATGCCACTAAGGAATATGCCTTTGGAGACGATACATTTATAAATGTAACGGATGCCTCAAAGTCTGAATTTGAGGTGATTCAGAGGATTGATGGAGTAGATATTCCACTATATGATGAGGCAAATTTTGAGACGGAATATGGTTATAATGAAGAAAGTGGCAAGGCTACTATTACCATAAAGGGCTTAAAATGTTATACAGGTGAGAAGACCATTGAGTATGATAAGCCGGAGGAAAGCGAGACGCCAAGTGTTGAGCCAAGTGAAAGTGTAGTGCCAAGTGTGGAACCAAGCGAGAGCACGAATCCAAGTGCGAATCCAAGTGCGAGTGTAGTGCCAAGTATAGCTCCAAGTGAAAGTACATCGCCAAGTGTGGAACCAAGCGAGAGCACGAATCCAAGCACGAATCCAAGTGCGAGTGTAGTGCCAAGTATATCTCCAAGTGAAAGTGCATCGCCGAGTGTGGAACCAAGCGGTGAACCGAGTGCGAGTGTATCACCTGGTAAAAGCTCAGAGCCGATTGAAAGCGAAAATCCTAGAGTGGCACCAACTACAAGTGTGGATCCTGGTGCTACCGTAACACCAAGTGAAAGTGTAGAACCTGCCGAAAGCCCTGTTACTGTAAGCTTTTCACTAAAGGATACTGGAAAAGAAAAGATTAAAATTACAATTAAAGCTAATAATATTAAATATGGTAAAAGCCCTGAATATCTTATTTACAGGGCAAAAAAGAAGGGTGGTAAGTATAGTATAATCGTCACTACATCAAAGAATATATATACAGACAGCTCTGTAAAGCCTGGCAACACCTATTATTATAAAATTAAGGTGAAGGGGCAGGATACATTTTCTAAGATTAAGGATAAATACCTTGCTCTTCTTACACCAAAGTTTAAGCTTAAGAAAAAGGTTTCCGGTGCAGGCGTAAAGTACCTGGAGCTTACGGCAAAAAAGTGGAGCGGAAACCGAATAAGTATTAAAGCAAAAATAGGTAAGGGCTCTTATAAAAAGGTGAATCTAAAGAATAACATAATAGGTAAAAAGAAGAATAAATACTATATTTCTTATAGTTTTAAAAATACTATGGTGTATTTAAAGATTTATACCTATAAAAAGAAGAATGCTAATGTTAAGAGTAAAGCTGTAGTTAAGAAAATTAAATGCTAATTAAAAAGCGGGTTCATATCATACTGATATGTCCCGCTTGTTTAATTTATTAGTCTTGATATATGTTAATACTCCACCGGAATATTATAGTTTTGTTTACAAATCAAATTAAATTACTCATCAAATAAATCTGAGAGGAAGGTTACTTCCGTGTGATTAAAGCTACTTAAGATTATATAATCAGTTTCATAGTTTTCATCTAATTCTCTCATTCCGCAGCTCTTTAAAATATCATTTGCATATTTCTCAAATTCCTTTTTGGCAAGATCCGGATCATAATCCTTATGGGTTTTAAGAAAACGATTCTGTGAAACATAGTGAGCAGGGGCTAAAAGGTCAAGCCTGTTTATCTGGCGAACCCTTTGTCTCTTATCCTTAAGCTGCTGTTTTAATTCCTGCTTTTCTTTCTCGCCTGCTTCGTTATATTTCTTAATAAGGCCAAGCTCCTCCTGTTTTTGTTCCTTGATGTGAACGAGATTAGTTACATAGGAAGGGCTGAATTTACTCATATTTGAAAGAAATTCTTTTTTGTCGCTTTCAGGAACCTCCATCAGGTTATTATAAAGAGGAATGGATAAAAATGGCCATAGTTCCTTTATAGACTCCTTCATAATAGTGTCCTTGGAATAAGCAATTTTTGCAAGATTTCTTATCTCTCTGTAATGTTCTTCGTTAGCAGTTCCCTTTATAGATTTTACTCGAAGCTTATTTTTTACATAACGTGGAATAGCTATGTCATATTCTCTTTCAGTAATATTATTAGCCGCAGCCCAGTTTGAAAAATCTGTATAGCTAAGCTCCTTCTTTAATTCTTCATGGATATTTTCCTTTACTATGGCATAGGTTGAATCCATAAGCTTTATAAAGCAGTCGTAGGTAACCTTGCTATAACCCTTAAATAGACTCATATTTTTAATAATCCATATAATGAAATCCTCAAGGTTATAATTTTTTACTTCAGCATAAAACTTTTTAAGACGACTGGTATGTGTCGTAAATGCAAAATTAATATCGTAGTTATAATTGTCCTCGTAAATCTGGACTGTCTTTTTGTAGGTATCATAGGAAAGCCCGTTGTCAAGGCAGTACATGACAATGAACTCTTTATAGTCGTTAACCTGAAGGCATGGCTCTGATATGCCTAAAACTATACAATCATCAAGGTCCTTAGAGTTCCACTTAAGGGCAAAAGCAAGCCTTATAAGATGAACCCTCTTTGGTTTTCTTCTCTCATTTATGCCAAACCAGTTTCTAACGGTCTCATAATTAGCAACATTTAAATCCTTAATGCTATTGTAGAATTTGTTAAAAAGCTTCTTTCTATCAGAAAGAGAAAGCTCATTGGCATCTATATTAAACTGTTTCTTTATAAAATAGTTATCAAACTTTATAAAGAATAACTCCCCATTGTTTGATTTTGCTGTCTTTGGTTTATTCATTTTTTTGTAACCCTCTTATAAATGTTACAAGCTCGCATCAAAGTCTATATTATCATCGCTTTTTGAATCATCTTTTGTGCTATTGCTTGAATCTGTGTCTGTGCTACTGTCAGTACTGCTTTTTGAATCATTGTTACCTTCAGAGCTACTGCTTGGATTCGTGCTTTGACTGGACTTCTTATTAGATGCTTTGCTATTAGAAGTTTTATTAGAGGTGTTCTTATTAGATGCTTTTTTCTGTTTTTTCTTTTCCTTCTTATTAGAGTTAGTGTTACTAGTGCCGCTGTCATCTGATTTGGTATCAGGAGAGGCGCTTTTTGTTATATTGCTAATATCAGAAGAAGGATTAGAACCTCCTTTATTACCAGCCTTTACACTACCAGCCGTAGCTGTATTGGAATTATTAGGATTATTAGATTTATTATTATTCGGTTTAAATATATCTCCTTTTAATATGAAGAAAAACAAAATAATTCCAAGGATAATTATGCCTATAATGGCGAAAATACGGGCCACACGGCGTTTTTTATCAAGGCTTTCAGATTGGAGTTTGGATAGGTCTTTTTGAGAGTTATTATTTGGAGCCTCATTTTTTCCTGTTGCAGCCTTCTCTCCAAATTCCTGTCTTATTTGCTTTCTAAGTGCTTCTGTATTAAGGGAAGAGCTTCCCATACCTGAAGAATCATTATTAAGGGATATGGTTTCTGTTTTAAAATCTAAATCATCATCAACATCAGGTGTTGCATCATAAAGGTCTTTGTAAAGCTCATGTATGGTTTTATATCTGTCCTTAGGCTCTAAAGAAAGGCCCTTCATAATGGCATCCTTTTGTTTTCTAGTAAGGTTAGTACTGTATATTTCATTTAATGATAAAAGTGAGTCGTTAATAAGTCGTTCTATGGAATTCTCCGGAACTATACCTGAAACCATAAAATAAATGGTTGCACAAAGGCTGTAGATATCAGTCCATGTCCCCTGCTTTTCCGGCTCGTTAAGCTGCTCAATAGGAGCGAAGCCTCTTTTAAATTCAAGTGTCAGAGTTTCATCAGTAATATTCTGAAGGGTCTTTGCAGAACCAAAGTCAATGAGTTTAAATCTGCCTTCGTTAGTGATCATCATGTTGTCAGCACTGATATCTCGATGAATGACACCTCTCTCATGAATTTTGCTAAGAGATATGAGAATAGGCTCCATCTTCTTAAGGGCATCAGTTCCATTTATACAGCCATATTTTTGAATATATTTTTTGAGATTCATTCCATGGATGTATTCTGTTACCAGGTATACATTGCCATCTTCTTCAAAATAATCTCTTGCGGTTACGATACCATCCAAATCATAGAAGCCAGCCGCAATCTTAGCTTCCTTAAGGATTCTATCGGTTTCAAAGGTGGAACGGGGTATAAATTCTTTTATGGCTACATAGACATCTAATTTAGTATCAAGTGCCTTATAAATAATACCAAACCCACCCTTGCCAATTATTTTTTCAGGGCGGTATCGCCCATTGTTTAAGGGTTTTAAATTATTATCCATATCATTTTCCATAGTATTTATTAACTTCCCCATCAATTTTCTCATTACTGCGTCCAAAAGAATTTCACTTTATATAATAAAATGAAAATTATAAATCTAGGTCGAAGCACCTTTATATCACGGTTTATACACATTGATTATATCATATATAGTGGTTGTTGTGTAAATGAAATACAATTTAAAAAATTTTTTCACTTCATACTAAAAAAATGCTTGCAATTTGTAAAAAACCTCTGTATAATAGGTCGTGCTGTGACATGATAGCGATGATACGTGAGGTTGCCGTTATGTGGTAACATATATCGGGTTTTTACGTGGAGTAAATGTCAATTATAATACTGGCGACAAGTCACTGTACATAAGGAAAGGGACATTTTAAAAACTTCCTACTCTTTTCTTAGCAATTTACTTTCTGCCAAAGAGCAGATAAAACGGATGGTTATATGCTATCATTGTGTGATACATATGGACACACCCGGATAAGTGTACAGTCACCACTTGTTCCGCTAATGAAACAGGTATTTTCGTAAAACTACTTATTTAAGACGAAAAGAATCAGCATACCTGCAAAAAGCGAAAAGGAGGCGGCTTTTTTTATGGCAAAAAAGGTTATGAGAATCACACTTAAGGCTTATGATCACAACCAAATTGATAAGGTTGCAGCTAGGATGGTAGAGACTATTAAGAGATCAGGTGATCGCGTTAGTGGTCCTATCCCTCTTCCAACTAAGAAGGAAGTAGTTACAATTTTAAGAGCAGTTCATAAGTATAAGGATTCAAGAGAGCAGTTTGAGCAGAGAACACATAAGAGACTTATTAGTATTACTAATCCTGCTCAGAAAACAATAGATGCTTTAGCTAAGATGGAAATTCCATCAGGCGTATTAATAAGCATCAAATAAGAAATATTTTCAAAATTCAAAAAAAACTAAAAGTGAATTTAATAAGAAAATATTTCGCTAGAATGATTTTGTAGCGATGATCATTGCTTTGATTGCACTAGAGAAGCGATTTTTGAGGGTTCGCCCGATTATCTACAAAATCCGCTATAGTTTATAAGGAGGTACTAAGATGAAGAAAGCTATTTTAGCTACAAAGATCGGTATGACACAGATCTTTAACGAGAATGGAGTACTTACTCCAGTTACCGTTCTTCAGGCAGGTCCATGTTTTGTAACACAGATTAAGACCGATGAAGTAGACGGTTACAGTGCAGTTCAGGTTGGTTTTGTTGACAAGAAAGACAAGGTTATTTCTAAGGATGCTACAGGTAAGAAGGAAGTTGCCAGAGCACATGGTGTCAATAAACCTCAGCAGGGACATTTTAAGAAGGCCGGATTAGATACCGGTAAGAGATATCTGAAGGAATTTAAGTTTGATAACGCAGACGAGTATGAACTTGGACAGGAAATCAAGGCTGACATATTCGAAGCAGGGGATAAGATTGATGCTTCAGGCGTTACAAAGGGTAAAGGTTTCCAGGGTGCTATTAAGAGACATGGTCTTCACAGAGGACCTATGGGACATGGTTCAAAGTACCATAGACACGCTGGTTCAAACAGTGCTTGTTCAGATCCTAGTAAGGTATTCAAGGGTAAGAAGATGCCAGGACATGATGGACAGGTAATGAGAACAATCCAGAATCTCGAAGTAGTACGCGTAGATGCAGAAAAGAACTTAATCCTTGTAAAGGGTGCAGTTCCTGGACCTAAGAAGTCACTTATCGTGCTTAAAGAAGCAGTTAAGGGACAGGCTTAATTCTTTTGGAAAGGAGGATTTAACACAGATGGCTAAGGTATCTGTTTACAATATGGAAGGTAGCCAGGTAGAAGAGCTTGAGCTCAATGATTCTATTTTCGCTACTGATATTAATGAGAACTTAATGCATATGGCTGTTGTACTTCAGCTTGCAAATAAGCGTCAGGGCACACAGAAAGCTAAGACTCGTTCAGAAGTGAGCGGCGGCGGAAGAAAGCCTTGGAGACAGAAGGGAACAGGTCATGCAAGACAGGGTTCAACAAGATCTCCACAGTGGACAGGCGGCGGAGTTGTATTTGCACCTGTACCAAGAGATTATTCATTTAAGATGAACAAGAAAGAGAAGCAGAAGGCTATTAAGTCTGCACTTTCTTCTGTAGTATCAGAAGAGAAGTTCAAGGTTCTTGATTCTCTTAAGTTTGATGAGATTAAGACTAAGAAGATGGTTGGTGTACTTGATGCACTTGATGTTGATAAGGCACTCATCGTACTTGATGGTGAGGATAATGAGAATGTATCAATCTCAGCTAGAAACATCCCTGGTGTTAGAGTAGTTAACACAAACTCACTTAGTGTTTATGACATCTTAAAGTATGAGACTGTTCTTACAACTAAGAGAGCAGTAGAAAAGATTGAGGAGGTGTACGCATAATGGCAGATATTAAATATTATGACGTTATCATCGAGCCTGTAATCACTGAGAAGAGTATGGGCGGTAATGAGTTCAAGTGTTACACTTTCCTTGTTAATCCACTCGCTAACAAGAGTCAGATTAAGGAAGCTGTTGAGAAGATGTTCGATGGCGTTAAGGTTAAGAAAGTTAATACCTTAAATGCTGATGGTAAGAAGAAGCGTCGTCAGAGAAACGAAGGAAGAACAGCTAAGATTAAGAAAGCATATGTAACTCTTACAGATGATTCAAAGGATATTGAAATCTTTGAAGGACTTTAATTAAATATAAGATGCTGAAAAAAATAAAGATATAGCATCGGAGAAATAAACATTTATTTCTTTATGAGATTTACGAAAGGAGACTATTATGGGAATCAAAACATTTAACCCATATACACCTTCTAGAAGAAACATGACTACTCTTGATAAGACTGAGATTACAGCTAGTAAGCCTGAGAAGTCACTTTGTGTTTCTTTAAAGAAGAATGCCGGACGTAATAACCAGGGTAAAATCACGGTTAGACATCACGGTGGTGGTTCCAGAAGAAAATATAGAATAATTGATTTTAAGAGAAATAAGGATGGTATTCCAGCAATAGTTAAGACTATTGAGTACGATCCAAATAGAACTGCAAATATAGCACTTGTAGCTTATGCTGATGGTGAGAAGGCTTACATCCTTGCTCCTGAAGGACTTAAGGTTGGTCAGAAGATCATGAACGGTCCTGAGGCAGAGATCAGAGTTGGTAACTGTCTTCCACTTGAGAACATCCCTGTTGGTTCAGAGATTCACAACATTGAGCTTCATCCTGGAAAGGGCGGACAGCTTGTACGTTCAGCAGGAAACAGTGCACAGCTCATGGCTAAGGAAGGAAAGTATGCAACACTTCGTCTTCCTTCAGGAGAAATGAGAATGGTTCCTATCATTTGTCGTGCAACTATCGGTGGTATCGGCAATGGCGAGCATTCACTTGTAAAGATTGGTAAAGCAGGACGTAAGCGCCACATGGGTATCAGACCTACAGTTCGTGGTTCTGTTATGAACCCTAATGACCATCCACACGGTGGTGGTGAAGGTAAGGCACCTGTTGGACGTTCTGGTCCATGTACTCCTTGGGGTAAGCCAGCACTTGGTCTTAAGACACGTAAGATTAAGAAGAAGTCTAATAAGCTTATCGTAAGAAGAAGAGACGGAAGTACATTTAAGTAATTATAAACAAGGCTCCGGTATAACCGGAAAAGAATGGAGGAATATATGTCACGTTCACTTAAAAAAGGACCTTTTGCTGACAAAGAGCTTCTTAAGAAGGTTGACGCTATGAAAGACAAAGAAGACAAGCAGGTCATCAAAACATGGTCACGTCGTTCAACCATATTCCCGTCATTTGTTGGTCTTACTTTTGCAGTACATGATGGAAGAAAGCATGTGCCTGTATATGTTACAGAAGACATGGTAGGACATAAGCTCGGAGAGTTCGTTGCAACAAGAACTTTCAGAGGTCATAACTATGACGAGAAGAAAGGTCGTTAATTATAATTTAAGATTATATAAACTATTTTTTTGAAAGGAGGTTTCAACACATGGCAAAAGGGCATAGATCTCAAATTAAGAGAGAGAGAAATGAGAATCAGAGAGATACAAGACCTTCAGCAAAGTTATCTTATGCAAGATGTTCAGCTCAGAAGGCAGGCTTTGTTCTCGATGCTATTAAAGGCAAGGATGTTGAAACAGCAATAGCTATATTAACATACAATCCAAGATATGCTTCAGGAATTATCCTTAAGTTATTACAGTCCGCAGTTGCAAATGCTGAGAATAACAATGGTTTAAGTCGCGAGAACTTATACATTGAAGAGTGTTTTGCAAACCAGGGTCCTACAATGAAGAGAATCAGACCAAGGGCTCAGGGAAGGGCTTATAGAATCTTAAAGAGAATGAGTCACATTACAATTATTTTGAACGAGAAGCAGTAAAGAACTTATAGTTGTTCGAAAGGAGATATTATGGGACAGAAGGTAAACCCACATGGATTAAGAGTCGGTGTTATCAAGAATTGGGATTCTAACTGGTACGCAGACAATAACACATTTTCTGATAACCTTGTAGAAGACTACAAAATCAGAAAGTTTGTTAAGAAGAAGCTCTACAGTGCAGGAATTTCAAAGATTGAAATTGAAAGACCGATAGGTAAAATCAGAATCGTCATTCATACAGCTAAGCCTGGTTTTGTGATTGGTAAAGGCGGTGCTGAGATTGAGAAATTAAAGAAAGAAATACTTAAAGTTCTTGATAATCCAAAGAAATCTCTTGATATTAAGATTATGGATATTAAGAACCCAGATAGAGAAGCTCAGCTTGTAGCTGAGAATATCGCACAGCAGCTCGAAGCTCGTATTTCATTCCGTCGTGCAATGAAGTCAACTATGAGCCGCTCAATGAAGTCAGGAGTTAAGGGTATTAAGGCTGCTTGCTCTGGTAGACTTGGTGGTGCAGATATGGCTCGTACAGAGTTTTATGTAGAGGGTACTATTCCTCTTCAGACACTTCGTGCTGACATCGACTATGGCTTCGCTGAGGCTGATACCACTTATGGTAAGGTTGGTGTTAAGGTTTGGATTTATCACGGTGAAGTACTTCCAACCAAGAAAAATAATGTCAAGGAAGGGAGCGATAAATAATGTTAATGCCTAAGAGAGTTAAGCGTCGTAAGCAGTTCCGTGGAACTATGAAAGGTAAGGCGCTTAGAGGAAATAAAATTACTAACGGTGAATTTGGTATTGTCGCTACCGAGCCTTGCTGGATTCGCTCAAATCAGATAGAGGCTGCCCGTGTAGCTATGACTCGTTACGTAAAGCGTGGTGGTAAGATTTGGATTAAGATTTTCCCTGACAAGCCTGTTACTGCAAAGCCTGCAGAAACACGTATGGGTTCAGGTAAAGGTTCATTAGAGTACTGGGTAGCAGTAGTTAAGCCAGGCCGTGTTCTTTTCGAGATCGCTGGTGTTGAGGAAGAGATCGCTAGAGAAGCTCTTAGACTCGCTACTCACAAGCTTCCATGCAAATGTAAAATCGTTAAGCGTGAGGAGCAGGTAGAAGGAGGTGCAGGTAGTGAAGCATAAACAGTATATGGAAGAACTTTCTGCAAAGACAGTTGAAGAACTTAAGGCGGATTTGACTGCAGCTAAAAAGGAACTTTTTAACTTAAGATTCCAGAACGCTACTAATCAGCTTGATAACACAAGCAGAATCAAGGAAGTTAGAAAGAACATCGCAAGAATTAATACACAGATTGTAATTAAGAATCAGTAATTCTGGCAGTTAAGTAAAATACGAATGAATCATACCATGAAAGGAGGAAATTTTTCGTGGATAGAAATCTTAGAAAGACCCGTGTTGGTAAGGTTGTAAGTGATAAGATGGATAAGACTGCAGTAGTAGCAGTTGTAGATAACGTAAAGCATCCATTATATAATAAAATCGTAAAGAGAACCCGCAAACTTAAGGTTCATGACGAAGAAAACACATGTAAGATCGGTGACAGGGTTAGAGTTATGGAAACAAGACCATTATCAAAGGATAAGAGATGGAGACTTGTTGAAGTTATTGAAAGAGCAAAATAATTTGTACTTTTTTGTCGTCGATTTAAGATTTTAGGAGGTAAAGATGGTACAGCAGGAATCAAGACTTAAAGTTGCTGATAACACAGGTGCAAAGGAACTTCTTTGTATCAGAGTTATGGGTGGCTCTACAAGAAGATATGCAAGTATCGGTGATGTAATAGTTGCTTCTGTTAAAGACGCAACACCAGGCGGCGTTGTTAAAAAGGGAGATGTCGTTAAGGCTGTAGTTGTACGTACTGTTAAGAGTACAAGAAGACCAGACGGTTCATACATCAGATTTGATGAGAATGCAGCAGTTATTATTAACCCTGACAAAACACCAAAGGGAACACGTATCTTTGGACCAGTCGCTAGAGAGTTAAGAGATCATAAGTTTATGAAGATAGTTTCATTAGCACCAGAGGTATTATAAATAAGGAGGTGTCATAGTGGCAACCAGTAAGATTAAAAAAGGTGATTTAGTAAAGGTTATCGCCGGTAAGGATAAAGGCCGTGAAGGTAAAGTAACATCTGTAAAGGATGGCAAGGTTGTTATCGAGGGAATCAACGAGGCAACAAAGCACACTAAGCCAAGTCAGGCTAACCCACAGGGTGGTATTACAACATTTAGTGCACCTTTAGACATATCAAACGTTATGTATTTAAGTAATGGCAAAGTTTCAAGAGTAGGTTTTAGAGTAGAGAACGGACAGAAGATTCGTTACGCTAAGGCTACTGGCGAAGATATAGATTGATAGAAAGGAGGAACTAAAAGTTGGCACGTTTAACAGAAATTTATCAGAATGAAATAGTTGCTGAGTTAACTAAGAAATTTGGTTATAAGAATGTTATGCAGGTACCTAAGATCGCAAAGATCGTTATCAATATGGGTATTGGCGAGGCAAAGGAGAACTCAAAGGTTCTTGATTCTGCACTTGCAGAGCTTGCTACAATTACAGGCCAGAAGGCTGTAACTACAAAGGCTAAGAACTCAATTGCTAACTTTAAGCTGAGAGAAGGACAGGCTATCGGATGTAAGGTTACACTTCGTGGTGATAAAATGTATGAGTTCTTTGACAGACTCGTAAACCTTGCACTTCCTCGTGTACGTGACTTCCGTGGTGTTAACCCTAACGCATTTGACGGTAGAGGTAACTATGCACTTGGAATCAAAGAACAGCTTATCTTCCCGGAAATCGAGTATGATAAGGTTGATAAGACCAGAGGTATGGATATAATCATTGTAACGACAGCTAATACTGATGAAGAGGCTAGAGCACTCCTTGCAGAGTTCGGTATGCCTTTCCAGAAGAACAATCAGTAATTGGAATAAGTAAAGAGAGGATAAAGATATGGCTAAGACTTCAATGAAAGTTAAGCAGCAGCGTAAACCTAAGTTCTCTACAAGAGCTTATACACGTTGCAGAATATGTGGAAGACCACATTCAGTATTAAAGAAATACGGAATCTGTAGAATCTGCTTCCGTGAGTTAGCATACAAGGGTGAAATCCCAGGTGTTAAGAAAGCAAGCTGGTAATCCGGTAAGGAATAAATCTAGGAGGTAAATCAATTATGATGACAAGTGATCCTATTGCAGATATGCTCACAAGAATTCGTAATGCAAATACTGCAAAGCATGACACTGTTGATATCCCAAGTTCAAAGATGAAGATTTCTATTGCTGAGATTCTTCTCAATGAAGGATACATTCAGAAATATGATGTAGTTGATGACGGTAAGGGATTTAAGAATATACACGTAACACTTAAGTACAGTGCTGGAAAGTCTGAGAGAATCATCACAGATCTTAAGAGAATTTCTAAGCCAGGTCTTCGTGTATATGTAGGTAAGGAAAACATTCCTTATGTCCTTGGTGGTCTTGGAATCGCTATTATTTCAACAAATAAGGGCGTTATGACTGATAAGGATGCAAGAAAGAACAACGTAGGTGGAGAAGTTCTTGCATTTGTTTGGTAATTTATAATTACTATATAACAAATAAAAACTTCTTTTAGAAAAGATAGAATATATGGAGGTAAACGGCATATGTCACGAATTGGAAGAATGCCTATCGCTATACCAGCAGGAGTAACTGTTGATATTGCAGAAAATAACAAAGTGACGGTTAAGGGACCTAAGGGTGAACTTACAAGAGTCCTTCCACAGGAAATGACAATTAAGAAGGAAGGCGAGGAAATCGTTGTATCAAGACCTAATGATCTCAAGAAGATGAAAGCATTTCATGGTCTTACAAGAACACTTATTTATAACATGATCGTAGGTGTTACTGAGGGATACAGCAAAACATTAGAGGTTAATGGTGTAGGTTACAGAGCTCAGAAGCAGGGCAAGAAGCTTACATTATCACTTGGATATTCTCATCCTGTAGAGATGGAAGATCCTGAAGGAATTGAAGTTACTGTTGAAGACCAGAACAAGATTGTTGTTAAGGGAATCGACAAGGAAAAGGTTGGCCAGTACGCTGCTGAAATCAGAATAAAGAGAGCTCCGGAGCCATATAAGGGCAAAGGTATCAAGTATGCTGATGAGGTTATCAGACGTAAGGTTGGTAAGACCGGTAAAAAATAATTAAAGGAGTGAATGCAGAATGATAAGTAAGCAGTCAAGAAAAGAAGTACGTGCAAAAAAGCATATGAAAGTACGTAACCGTCTTTCAGGTACAACAGAGAGACCACGTTTAGCTGTTTTCAGAAGTAACAATCATATGTATGCACAGATTATAGATGATACTGCACAGGCTACCCTTGTTTCAGCTTCAACACTTCAGAAGGAAGTTGCAGAAGGTCTTGAGAAGACTAACAATGTAGAAGCAGCTTCAAAGCTTGGAACTGTAATCGCTGAGAGAGCTTTAGCTAAGGGTGTAAAGACTGTTGTATTTGACAGAGGTGGCTTTATATATGCCGGAAAGATTAAGGCATTAGCTGAAGCTGCAAGAGAAGCAGGATTAGAATTTTAAGGAGGATAACTCATGAAACGTACAATTATTGATCCTAGTGAGTTAGAATTAGAAGATAATGTGGTAAATATAAAGCGCGTTACTAAGACTGTTAAAGGTGGACGTAACATGAGATTTAGCGCATTAGTAGTAGTTGGAGATAAAAACGGTCACGTTGGTGCAGGTGTTGGTAAGGCAGTCGAGATTCCTGAAGCTATCCGTAAGGGTAAGGAAGATGCTATAAAGAGCCTTGTTAAGGTTCCTATGGATGAGAACGGCAGTGTACCTCATGACTACACAGGTAAGTTTGGTAGTGCATCAGTTCTTATTAAGAGAGCTCCAGAAGGTACCGGTATCATCGCAGGTGGTCCTGCCCGTGCCGTACTTGAGCTTGCTGGATATAAGAATATCCGTACAAAGTCTCTTGGTTCTAACAACAAGCAGAACGTTGTACTTGCTACAATCGAAGGTCTTGAGTCACTTAAGACTCCTGAGGAAGTAGCAAAACTTCGTGGAATTTCTGTTGATGAGCTTAATGCTTAATCACTACATTAGGTAAACAGATTAGATATAGTGAAGTAGTAATTCATATAAAATATAAATATTACTTCAGAATGAGAGGTTTAAAATGGCAGATAAGTTAAAGGTTACTTTAGTAAAGTCAACTATCGGTGCCATTCCTAAGCATCGTAAAACTGTTGAGGCTCTTGGTCTTAAGAAGCTTAACAGCACAGTAGAGCTTCCTAATAACGACGCTGTAAAGGGAATGATTTGGCACGTTAAGCACCTTGTAAAGGTGGAAGAAATCTAATTATTAAGATATTTTAATAACTGTGAAGGGCATTTAATTTGACATTAAATGCCTTTGACAGTATAATTTAGCTTAGTCGGTTTTTTTCGTGACTAAGCAACAAAATATTATTGCGAGGGTATACTCTATACCCGTTAGTTGTGGGTAAAACCCAAAAGGAGGATATAATGAATTTATCAAATTTAAGACCTGCAGAAGGTTCAAAGACCAGAGATGATTTCAGACGTGGTCGTGGTCATGGTTCTGGTAACGGAAAGACAGCCGGTAAGGGACATAAGGGACAGAAAGCTCGTTCAGGTGCTACTCGTCCAGGTTTTGAAGGTGGTCAGATGCCACTCTACAGACGTATCCCTAAGAGAGGCTTTACAAACATTAACTCAAAGGTAATCGAGGTTGTTAATCTTGATAAGCTTGAGAAGTTTGATGATGGCGCTACAGTTGAGATCAAGGATCTGTTAGAAAAAGGAATCATTAATGAAGTGCATGATGGTGTAAAGATTCTTGGAAACGGAGAGTTAACTAAGAAGCTTACAGTTAAGGCAAACGCATTCAGTAAGAGTGCACAGGAAAAAATTGAAGCTCTTGGTGGAAAAGCTGAGGTGATTTAACACTATGCAGAATATTATCGATAAAATACGTAGTGTATTTAAGATCAAAGATCTTCGTAATAGAATCATCTATACCTTACTTGCTTTAATTATAGTTCGTATAGGTTGTCAGTTACCTCTTCCAGGGGTTAAGGCAGATTTTATAGCTGATTGGTTCAGTAAGCAGGATTCAATGAACTTCTTCGATCAGTTAACCGGTGGTTCTTTTGCACAGATGTCAATCTTTGCTCTTAATATTACACCATACATTACCGCATCCATTATTATTCAGCTCCTTACTATAGCTATTCCTAGACTTGAGGAGTTACATAAGGATGGTGAAGAGGGACGAAAGAAACTCGCAGAGTATACAAGATACCTTGCAGTTGTACTTTCAATTATGGAAAGTGCTGCCATGGCTATCGGTTTTGGTAATCAGGGTCTTCTTACAGAAGGCGTTTCATTTACATCAGTAACAGTTTGTGTTGTTGCTCTTACAGCTGGTGCTACACTTCTTATGTGGCTCGGTGAGCAGATTACACAGAATGGTATTGGAAATGGTATTTCTATCATACTTCTTTACAATATCGTTTCAAGACTTCCATCTGATATGAATACTCTTTATCAGAAGTTCGTAAAGGGCGGAAGCAACGTTACTAACAAGCTCATTGGTGCAATTGTTATAATTGCAGTAATCGTTGGAATGGTTGTATTTATCATCTATCTTTCAGATGGTGAGAGAAGAATTAATGTACAGTATTCTAACAAGACTCAGGGACGTAAGCTTGTGGGAGGTCAGTCCTCACACATTCCACTTAAGATTAACACCGCTGGTGTTATCCCTATCATCTTCGCTGGATCACTTTTCCAGATGCCTATCGTTATCGCTCAGTTCGCTGGCGTACAGGCAGCAGGTGGTTCTAAGGCAACAGCTCTTCAGAAGTTCCTTAAGGTACTTAGCCAGAACTCATGGTGCGATCCTGATGATTTATTCTATTCAATAGGTCTTGTTGTATATATTGCACTTATTATTTTCTTTGCATATTTCTATACAGCTATTACCTTTAATCCACAGGAGATTGCTTCTAACATGAAGAAGTCTGGTGGATTCGTTCCAGGTATCAGACCTGGTAAGCCAACTACAGATTATCTTACAAATGTACTTAATAAGATAATCCTTATAGGAGCTATTGGACTTTCATTTGTTGCATTTGTACCAATCTTCTTCTCAGGAGTATTTAACGCAGATGTTTCATTTGGTGGTACATCTCTTATCATTATCGTTGGTGTTATTCTTGAAACATTAAAGCAGATTGAGTCTAAGATGGTAGTTCGTCATTACAAAGGCTTTATTGCTTAAGAAAAACATAAAATAAATATTGAAAATTAGGCGCTTTTAGGTTATTATATCGTAAGAGCGTCTTTTTTTTAGACGATTTTAACTAAGAATTTTTATTTTAAAAGGAGACAAACATGAATATTATTATGTTAGGTGCACCTGGTTCAGGAAAAGGAACACAGGCTACAAGAATTGCAGACGTTTACAACATTCCTCATATTTCAACAGGAGATATCTTCCGTGAGAATATCAAGAATGGAACAGAGCTTGGTAAGAGAGCTCAGGAGTATATGGACAAGGGTGAGCTTGTTCCTGATGAGTTCGTATGTGACTTAGTTATCGATAGAATTCATCATGATGACTGTGCTAATGGTTATGTACTTGATGGATTCCCACGTACTATTCCACAGGCAGAGATTTTCGACAAGGCTATAGCTAATGCCGGCGAGAAGATTGACGTAGCTCTTCTTATGGAACTTGAGGACGAGATTCTTATCGAGAGAATGGAAGGTCGTCGTGTATGTGCCAAGTGTGGTGCAGGCTATCATGTTAAGAATATGCCTTCAAAGGTTGAGGGTATTTGTGATGAGTGCGGTGGCGAGCTTATCATCAGAAAGGATGATAATATCGAGACATTTAAGAACAGATTAGTTGAGTACAACGAGAAGACAGCTCCACTTGTACCTTATTATGAGAAGCAGGGACTTGTAAAGAAGATCGACGGTAAGAAAGGTCTTGAGCCATGTTGGGCTGACATTACAGGCATTCTTGATTCACTTAAATAATAATGAGTGTATCTATAAAATCTAATAGAGAAATTGAACTAATGAGAGAGGCCGGGAAGGTTCTGGGTGAGCTTCATGAAAGACTGAAGGAACTCGTGGTTCCCGGTGTTTCTACTTATGAGATAGATATGAAATGTCGGGAGATGATTAAGGGGTATGGCTGCGAGCCTAACTTCCTTGATTATCAGGGATACCCGTCTTCTGTCTGTGTATCTGTAAATGAAGAAGTAGTTCATGGTATACCAAAGAAAGATAGATTTTTGAATGAGGGAGATATTGTTTCCCTTGATACAGGCGTAATCTACAAGGGTTATCACTCAGATGCTGCCAGAACCTGGCCTGTAGGACAGGTAGATGAGGAAGCCATAAGGCTTATGGAGGTTACAAGGGAAGCCTTTTTTGAAGGAATCCGTTATGCAGTAGATGGTGGTCACCTTTTTGATATAGGTAAGGCTATTCAAATGTATGTGGAGAAAAATGGTTTCTCTGTTGTAAGAGATTTGGTAGGTCACGGTATAGGAACTCATCTGCATGAAGCTCCTGAGATACCTAATTTTAAGCCTATCGGACGAGGTATAAGAATTCAGAAGGGCATGACCTTTGCTATAGAGCCTATGGTTAATGAGGGACTTTATGGTGTAGAAAATACAGGTGATGGATGGACATTTGTAACCTGTGACGGTAAAAGGTCCGCTCACTATGAGAATACCATACTTATAACAGACGGAGAGCCTGAAATTTTATCTTTAAATATATAGTCATAAAGAAGTGTATTATTTTAGTGAAATGTCTTAAAAAGGCTTACATTCGCTTACATGAAAGGAATAATTTATAATGTCAAAAGAAGATGTAATTGAAGTAGAAGGAACGGTTGTAGAAAAATTACCTAATGCTATGTTTCAGGTAGAGCTTGAGAATGGTCATAAGGTGCTTGCTCATATTAGCGGTAAGTTAAGAAAGAACTTTATTCGTATCCTTCCTGGCGACAAGGTTAAGATTGAGATGTCACCATATGATTTAACTAAGGGAAGAATTACCTGGAGAGATAAATAATGATTAAAGCTGCTGTATTTGATATGGACGGAGTTATATTTGACTCCGAAAAAATATACAGAATGTTAGAGCATAAAACAGCTGCAAAATATAATCTTCCGGATGAGAGAGTAGAGCATTTCTGTGAGCTTATAGCAGGTGGTACCAAGGAAAGTAACAGGCATCATTTTACCGATATATTTCCAGAGGCCACTGTAGATTATTATGAGTTTAGAGACGGTGTTATGACGGGCGTCGATGAGTATGCCACAACTAATGGCTATGAGTTAAAGCTCGGCGTAAGGGAGATATTTACATTTTTTAAGAAGAGGGGCATACGTATGGCCCTTGCTACATCTACAGCTAAGGACAGGGCAGTGTACCATTTGAAAAATCATGGAATATACGATTATTTCGATGAATTCGTATTTGGAAATGAAGTGAAAAATGGAAAGCCTGAGCCGGATATCTATCTTACAGCTTGTGAAAAGCTTGGGGTAAAGCCGGAAGAAGCTATAGGTATAGAGGATTCCATTAATGGTATTAAATCCTCCAGTGCTGCAGGTCTTTATACTGTTATGGTTATTGACTTGATTCTTCCAACTAAGGAGATAGAGGGCAAGGCTAATAAGATTTGTAATTCCCTTTTGCAGCTTAAAAAAGAGTTATCTGTTTACGAGGATTTAAAGGGCTATGGAGAGCCTTGTGAGGATGTTAAAAAGCTTTATTTTACAAGGCATGGACAGACTTATTGGAATGTGAGTAATCAGATATGCGGTGCCACAGACATAGGCCTTACAGAGAAAGGTCATGCCCAGGCCATAGAGCTTGGAAACAGGCTTAAACAAATGCTTGATGATGGTGAGTGTAAGATTGATAAAATTCTTTATTCACCCCTTATGAGAGCGAAGGATACAGCTCTCCACATAGCTGAGGCTACAGGTATAGAGGCTGTTGCTGAGGAAAGACTTAGAGAGCAGAACTTCGGAAGATTTGAGGGTACTGCAAGAAATGGTGAGGAATTTAAGATAGCCAAGAAAAATTTCATTGATGATTTTTCAGGTGGCGAGACCATGCTTAGTCTTAATCAGAGAATCTATAATCTTTTGGACGAGATTAAAGAGGATGAGGAGAATACCTATCTTTTGGTAGCTCATAACGGTATCGCAAGAGCAGTTAATTCTTATTTTCATAATATGACTAATGAGGATTATGCTGCATTTGGAATAGATAATTGCAATGTTTTGGA
>JAILGL010000007.1 GCA_024696825.1 Lachnospiraceae bacterium | reverse complement strand
TAAATGGAAAGAGACTTCTTTTAAAGGGTGTTAACAGACATGATACTGACCCTGAATATGGTAAATATATCAGAAAAGAGGTTTATGAAACTGACGTAAAAACCATGAAGAGAAATAATATTAATGCTCTTCGTACCTCCCATTATCCTAATGATGATTATATGTATTATCTTTGCGATAAGTATGGAATCTACGTTATGTGTGAGGCCAACAATGAATCTCATGCATTGCAGAACTCTGAGGCTGAGATTTTAAAAATGGAAACAGCCATGACAAGTCGTCAGTCAGCAAGCTATGAGCGTTTCAAAAATACCACTTGTAACCTTATCTGGTCTATAGGAAATGAAACCTCAAGAGCCCTTACAGATTCCAGGTTTGCAGAGGGTATATTTGCAAAAATGATTAGCTATTATAAAGACAGAGACAGTAGTCGTATGGTTCACTACGAAGGAATTTGTGAGAATTTAAGCTGTCACAGTGGAGTGGATATGATAAGCCATATGTATTATTCACCTGACTCCATAGTTTCAGCTGCAAAATCCAGTAAGAAAATGCCATATATTCTTTGTGAATACTGTCATGCTATGGGAAATGCAGTTGGCAGCATTTCTGATTATTGGGATGTTATAAGGTCTTCAAATGTTTATCTTGGAGGATATATTTGGGATTATGTAGATCAGTCCAGAAAGGTTCAGATTTCTGAGGGTGACTATGATTACTATAGTCAGAGCTATGCTAAGAAATCAGATTTAAATGATTTGGCTGGATATTTCCTCGGATATGCAGGAGACTGGGGTGATAGCTTAACATTTGATAATAATTTCTGTATGAATGGACTTTTATCAGCAGATAGAACTCCTCAGCCAGAGCTTAAGGAGGTTAAGTTCCAGTATCAGAATTTCTGGTTTAATGCTGAAGCTACTGATGGAAAAATTAGCACCAATACCTTTAGCGTAACTAATGAATCTGCTTCTAAAAACCTTTCTGATTATGATGTAACCTATGAAGTTCTTGAAAATGACAAGGTAGTTGATAGTGGAGTTATAAGTGATGAGGTAGCACCTTGGGAAACTAAGGATATAACCATAGATTATAAGCTTCCTGCTTCTCTTAAGGCAGGTGCGGATTATTATCTGAACATTTATGTAAAGACTAAGACTGAGACTGAAGTGCTTCCTGCAGGTTATGAGGTAAGCTACAGACAGTTTGAAATTGCAGCAGATACAGCTACAGCTTATAGAAAGCTTGATACAGCAGGTCTTAGTATGGAAGATACAGATGCAGCCTATATCATAAAGGGTAACAGCTTTTCATTTGATATTGATAAAACAACAGGTGTACTTAAGAACTATACCTATAATGGCAAGGTTCTTATAACAGAAGGCCCTCGTGCTAATGTTCTTAGAGGCAAGCTTGATAACGACTATATTACTTCAGCTAATTTATATGACAATACTTCATTAAAGGAAGCGCCTACAGTTACTACAGATTCTTATGGAAGAATTGTATGTGCTGTAACTCAGGTCTTTGATATAGAAGGCTATGGAAGTGGCGAAGTTACATTTAACTATACGGTAGAAGGTAATGGCGCCGTAATAGTTGATGCCACATATAACTTTAGCGGTGTAAAAGATAAGAATTACAGGAAGGTTGGAACTCTTCTTACACTGGCTTCAGGCTATGAAGATATTAAATGGTACGGTAACGGAGATTCAGAGAGTTACCCTGACAGAGCAACCTACACCAGAAAGGGAGTTTATACTTCTACTGCAAATGATATGTTCTATCCATTTGCAAAGCCACAGGATTGCGGTAATCTTACAGGTGTTAAATGGATGCAGGTATATAACGCGGCTGATAGTACAGGCCTTACCATAGTAGGAAAAAATGAGATTAACACTTCAGCCCTTCATTTCTCACCTGATGCTTTAGATAGCGCAAATCACGTAAATGAGCTGGTTCCATCTAAGAATACGTATGTTACTGTTGACGGTTTTGTAAGTGGTACAGGTAATGCTTCCTGCGGTTTTATAACCCTTCCACAGTATAGAGTTAATGGAGAAGAATTTGAGTTTGAATATACCATTATTCCAATGGAATCAAATGATACTGACAGCGTAATGAAGACTGCTAAGACCTATGGTGAGAAGCAGGAGTATGGAACAGAGGAAAGAATTGATCCAGACGCAAGTGCTTCACCGGAGGCAAGTGTAGCTCCTAGTGAAAGCGCAGCTCCAGGTGAGAGTAGTGCACCAGGTGAAAGTGCTTCACCTAGCGCTTCACCTAGTGCTTCAGCAGATACTGTTAAAAAGCCAACTCGTGTTACTGGCTTAAAGCTTGTAGCTAAGAAAAAATCCATGAAGGTTAGCTTTAAGAAGCAGAGTAATGTGACCTATGTGGTTGCTTATTCCTTAAAGAAGGCTAAGCTTAATAAGCTTAAAAATGGAAAGATTAAAGCGGTTTCTGGAGTTAAGATTAGAAAGATAAGTAAGAATTCAGTTATTATAAAGAAGCTTAAGGCAAAGAAGAAATACTTCTTTAAGGTATGTGCCGTAAGTAAAAAGAATAAGAAGCTAATAGGAAACTATTCAGCAGTGAAAGCTAAAAAGACCAAATGAACTATAGATAGATAATTAGTTAATTAGTTAATAGTTCTCTCTATTTGTTAATAAACCCAAACACCTTAAAAACGGCCCTTCGCATAAATGCGAGGGGTCTTTTTAGGTTTTTTAACGGGTGAATCAATGGGTGAATAAAGATGAAAATTTCTCCGTCAACCCTCATCAAAGGGTAAAAATGCAAGAAAACGTGCAAACGTTTTCAAAATGAGAATGCCGAAAATACGCCATTTTCACAAAATTTCACATAGCCACAACGCCTATAAATAAAGGGTTTCAAGATAAATGCTTAATTTACGTGATTTTGTTTCAAGCTTCATCAAAAAGTTGACATATTTGAAAAATGTATTATAATAAAATTTAGTGAAAGCTATATTTTACAAAGGTTTCACGTTTTGCAAACGATTTCACGATTTTGCATTGTTTTTTACTTGTTTGGCTAATATAATGAGACCATGGAAATGCAAGAGAGAAATAATTCTCTGCAGGACCTTGGCATTATACCACCGATGGAACATGAAGTTAGAAGCATGATTAACATGGAGGGTTAAGATGTCAATTAAAAAAATAGCAGAAAAGGTTGGAGTATCACCTGCAACAGTTTCAAGAGTACTGAATAATCCCAAGTACAAATGTAAATCAAAAGAATTAAGAGATAAGATCTGGGATACGGCAATTCAAATGAATTATTCGCCAAACTCCGCAGCAAGAAATCTTAAGCTTGGGAATGACACATCAGATGAAAGAACATTTAATATAAATGTACTGATGACAAGAATTGGTTCAGAACAAAACGATCCATTTTTTAGTGAGCTTTTGAGAGTTGTAGAGAGTGAAATCTACAGCAGAGGTAATGCTCTGACAAGGATTTGGTACATGCCTGTTTTTTCTGACGAGAAAGCTTTAAGAAGGGTGAATTTACAGAGGCTCGTTAATGAGACCTTTGAGGAGGCAGAAGGTAAAGCTGATGGATTAGTAATAATCGGAAAATGTATGCCACAGGCACTTAAAATATGGCGCCAAAAATATAAGTGCATTGTTTCGGTAAACAGAAACTCTACTAATTATGAAGTGGACGAGGTGCTCTGCGACGGTAAAAAAGTTGCATCCCTTGCAGTAAAACATTTAGTGGAACTTGGGCATAAGAACATCGGTTATGTAGGAGCCTGTCACAACGAATCAAGATACAAAGGATTTCAGGATGTTTTATGGGAAAACGGATTGGACCTTGTACCGGATTACATAGTTGAATCAGGACAGACCGAGGATGACGGCTATAATGCCATGAAGGAGTTCTTATCCATGGACAATCCGCCAACCGGGATTTATTGTGCAAACGACATAATTGCAGTAGGAATGTTTAAATGTATGAAGAAGTATAAGAAGTTAAAATATTTTCCTTCGATTATAGCCAGTGATGATATTCCACAGGCACAAAACACTAATCCTCTTCTAACAACTGTAAAGCTTCCATGTGATGAAATGGGGAGTTTCGCCATAAAGCTTTTGATGGACCGATTAAACAAAGGTCATGAATCTGTTTCTAGAATAGAGCTTGAGGGAAAGCTTATTATAAGAGACAGTTGTAAAAAATTATAAGAATAAAACAAAAAAACAAAAAACAAAACATTTAAAAACTCTAAACCATAACAAAAAATTAAAAGTAAAAAACAAAACAAGTAAAAAACAAAAGGTTAATATGTTTTAAAAGTGGGAAACCACTTGAATGGAGGAAAAGATGAAAAATTTAGCAAAAATCGTGAAAACAACAGTAGCATTAGTTAGTGCATTTGCAGTAGCATTTACAGCTACAGGATGTACAGGAGCTAAATCAGCAAAGAGTAAAAAAGAAGGTCTTAAGATAACAAATGTTTCTTACGATCCTACCCGTGAGCTTTATGCAGCTTACAATGAGGAGTTCAAGAAGCAGTATAAAAAGGATAATGGAAAAGATGTTGAAATAGTACAGTCACATGGTGGCTCCGGTTCACAGGCACGTTCAGTCGTAGAGGGAGCAGAGGCTGACGTAGTTACCTTAGCACTTGCAAACGATATCGCATTAATCGAAAAAGCAGGCCTTATCGATGGCGGATGGATTGATGAGTTTGACCTTGATTCATCACCATACACATCAACAATTGTTTTCCTTGTAAGAAAGGGTAACGATAAGGATATTAAGGACTGGGATGACCTCGTTAAGTCAGGTGTTGAGGTAATCACACCGGATCCAAAGAGTTCAGGTGGAGCTATGTGGAACTTCCTTGCAGCTTGGCAGTTTGCTACTGATAAGTTCGGTGGAGACGAAGCTAAGACAAAGGATTTCATGTCTAAGCTTTATGGTAACGTTACAGTAATGGATTCAGGTGCTCGTGGAGCTACAACAACCTTCGTTGAAAATGGACAGGGTGATGTACTTATCGCTTGGGAGAACGAAGCAATCGCAACATTAAAAGAGTATCCTGATGATTATGAGATGATTACACCAAGTATCAGTATCTTAGCTCAGCCAAGTGTAGCTATCGTTGATGAGAACGCTAAGAAGGATGGAACAGAGAAGCTTTGCAAGGCTTACCTTGAAGGTCTTTATACAGACTGGGCTCAGGAAATCATCGCTGAGAATGGTTACAGACCATCTAATGAAGAGATTCTTAAAAAGCACAGTAAGGACTTTAATCTTGACATCAAGCTTTGCAACATTAACGACTTTGGTGGTTGGAGTAAGGCTTATGAAGATTTCTTCGCAGATGGTGCAATCTTTGATGAAATCTATAAGAAGTAATTCCAAAAGATAAATGATTTAAATAATGATTTAAAAAATAATTAATAAGAAACATAAAGCCCTGCCTACAGGATAATTCTGTGGGCGGGGTATAGCTATGAATAGGATTTTTTAGAATTTGAGGAATCATATGAAAAAGAAAAAAGCAAGACAGAGGAGAGTTATCCCTGGATTTTCATTATCCATGGGAGTTACCATAACACTTTTATCATTAATAATTTTGATACCACTGGCATCCATACTTGTTTATTCATTAAAGCTAAAGCCTGCTGAGTTTATAAAGGTTATAACAGATGAGGCAGTGCTTTGGTCCTTTGCAACAAGTATATTATGTGCGCTGATTGCAGCTATTATAAATTGCATATTTGGAACCATGCTTGCCTGGGTTTTGGTAAGATATGATTTCCCTGGAAAACAGATCTTAGATGGTCTTATAGAGATTCCATTTACCCTTCCTACAGCGGTTGCAGGTATTACTCTTTCAAAAATGTATTCTACAACCGGTGAGATTGGTAAGCCTCTTTCTAAGCTTGGAATCGAAGTTTCCTATACACATCTTGGTCTTATAGTTGCCCTTATATTTGTAGGTATTCCTTTTGTAGTAAGAGCTATACAGCCTGTACTTCAGAAGTTTGACGTACAGTATGAAGAGGCAGCACAGATGCTTGGAGCTTCTCCAATTAGAACCTTTATGAAGGTTATATTCCCAGAACTTAGACCGGCCATGCTTACAGGTTTTGGCCTTGCATTTGCAAGAGGAATCGGAGAATATGGAAGCGTTATATACATTTCCGGAAATAATGCAAAGGAGCATACACAGGTTGTTTCCTACATTATTATGCAGAAGTTAAATTATTTAGATTATGGAAGTGCTACAGCCATCGCTTTAGTAATGCTCATCATATCATTTTTACTTCTTCTTTTTGTAAATATAGTTCAGGTTAAGCAGTCAAGACGTACTAATAATGTCTAAGCAAAGGGGGTATTAAAATGGTTATAAGAGAAAAGAAAAAGCTTACTCCACATGGAATAATTCTTATAGTTATAAGCGTTTTATTTGTCCTGCTTATGCTGGTTTTTCCGTTGGTTTCAGTTATAACAAATTCCTTGAAAAAAGGCTTTGATTTCTATATAAAAAGTCTTAGCACAGAGTATGTATTATCAGCCTTAAGAGTCACAATTATAGCTACAGTAATTGCAGTTGTAGTCAATACATTTTTTGGACTTATGGCGGGCTGGTTAATTACTAAATTTAATTTTAAGGGAAAGCAAATTCTTGCAACCCTTATAGATATTCCGTTTTCAGTATCACCGGTTATCGCAGGTCTTGCCTACATCATGATGTTTGGAAGACTTGGATGGGCAAGTCCTATTATAGACAGCATTAATGAAATGTTTGGAACAGATATACAGATAGTATTTGCAATTCCTGGTGTTGTACTGGCAACTATATTCGTTACATTTCCATTTATTTCCCGTGAAATTATTCCTGTTCTTAATACACAGGGTAAGGACGAGGAAGAGGCAGCTGCACTTATGGGTGCAAAGGGCTTTACCATATTTAGAAGGGTTACCTTCCCACATATTAAATGGGCAACTATCTACGGCGTAATCCTTTGTACAGCCAGAGCCCTTGGAGAATTCGGTGCCGTTAATGCACTTTCTAAAACCAGAGGTGAGACCTTCACCCTTCCATTAGAGATTGATGCACTTTATCTGGCAGGTTCAGCGGATTCTATAACAGCGGCATTTTCAGTATCATCGATACTGGTAATCATAGCAGTTATAGTTCTTATTTTAAGAAACAGATTTGAGCACAGAGAATTAAAACAGAAAGAGCAGGTGTAAAAAATGTTTGTAGAATTAAAGGATATTAATAAAACCTATGGTGATTTTCAGGCTTCTAAAGATGTTAATTTTGAGATAGAAAAGGGAAGTCTTGTAGCTCTTCTCGGACCTAGTGGAAGTGGTAAAACAACTATTCTTAGAATGATTGCAGGTCTTGAAACTCCTGATTCAGGAGACATTATCATAAACGGAGTAAGAGTTAATGATGTTAATCCTGCAAAGAGAGGCATAGGCTTCGTATTCCAGAACTATGCGCTTTTCAGATATATGACAGTATTCCAGAACATTGCATTTGGATTAGAGATTAAGAAGGAAAGTAAGAAAAATATAAAGAAGAGAGTTGAGGAGCTTCTTGAACTTACAGGTCTTACAGGACTTGGAGACAGATATCCTAATCAGCTTTCAGGTGGTCAGAGACAGAGAGTTGCATTTGCAAGAGCACTTGCACCAAACCCTGACTTACTTCTCTTAGACGAGCCATTTGCAGCTATCGATGCAAAGGTTAGACAGGAGCTTAGAACCTGGCTTCGTGACATGATTCAGAAGGTAGGAATTACAAGTATCTTCGTAACTCATGATCAGGACGAGGCAGTAGAGGTTGCTGACAGCATTATCGTAACTAATAAGGGAAGAGTCGAGCAGATAGGCAGTCCTTATGATGTATATAAGAAGCCTCAGACTCCATTTGTTACAGAGTTTATCGGTCAGTCCAGATTCATAGAGGACTATCATAAATTCCTTGGTTTTGACAAGGGTGATTACAGAGGTGCAGTTATAAGACCTGAGTTTATAGAAGCATTTAAGCTTGATAACCAGAAGATTAAGAACTACATCGATGCTTCTGAGGAAGGTACAGTTAAGGCTGTTCACTTTAGAGGAAACAATCTGGAGCTTATTTTGGATGTTAATGGAATCGAGCTTGCAACCTACAGATCTCTTGAAAGAAGACGTGTAGAGGTTGGCGAGAAGCTTAGGGTTATTATATTTAAGGTAATTGCCTTCGACGGAGATAAGACAGTTATCCTGGAGAATAAGGAGCTTCTTGGAAAGAACATTAACAACAACATGCTTGAGTCATATCTCTATGATGAGAGCCAGAAGAGCTTTGTAATCTAACGAAGCTACCGAAGTGGATCTAGAATATCATTAACAAGAATATTTTAGAAGAATATTTAGACATAAGTTTAGAAATAATTAGGATTTGTTTTCGTGGATTCATAATGTAAAAGGATTGAAGTAATTAGATTTTCGTAATATAATTATGGAAATCAGTAATAATTAGAAGAAAGATAAGGATATTATGAAGCTATGAATAATACATCTAATACATATAATACAAATAAATACATTGGTTTCATCGGACTTGACTTAGATGGAACTGTATTTAATGATAACAAAGAGATAACGCCCCTTACTCTAAAGGCTATAAAGGATGCCGAAGAGAAGGGGCTTCTTGTGTCTCCTGTGACAGGCCGTCCCATGAATGGAGTGCCGGATGAGTTTGTAAAGGAGCTTAAATCAAAATATGTTATAGCTGCAAATGGAGCGGCTATATATAAGCGTTTAAAGGATATAGAGGAAGCTGAAGAATACAGAGCCAATGGACATTTTGTAATGGATTTTGGCGAGAATAATCTCTATGCTAATATCTATGAAGACACTATGGAGGACGAGAAGGTTATAGAGATTCTTACTACTCTCGAAGCATTTGACATGGTGCCGGACTGCTTTGTAAATGGAAGCGGTCATATGCCTTTATATGCCAAGGAAATGATACCTAAGCTTGGCCTTGCAAAAAGCATGGAAAACTATATTTTATCCAGGCGTGAGTACTTTCCGGACCTTAAGGAATACGTAAAAAATGAGACTACCAAGGTTGAAAAAATAACCATTAATTTTTATCTGAATGATGAAGGAAAAAAGGAAAAAGAAAGAGCCTATAATGCCCTTAAAAAGATAGAGGGAATAGCTCTTGTAAGCGGTGCACCTCATAATCTGGAGGTAAACTGTGACACTGTTGGTAAGGGTAATGCTATTCTTACTCTTTGCGAAATCCTCGGTATAGATAAGAAGAAAACCTGTGCCTGCGGGGATGATATAAATGATCTGGATATGATTGAAAAGACTGAATTTTCAGTAGCTATGGGCAATGCCGTGCCTCTTATAAAGGAGAGGGCAAGCTTTACTACTTTATCTAATGAAGAAGATGGAGTAGCAGTTGCAATTGATAAATTTATTAGTAGATTATAGTCAAATGTGACAAAAGAGTAGCACATTTTTTGTGCAACTTGACGAAAAAAACGTTTTCGAAATAGGTTTAGTAAAACATTTTCGTTGTCAAATCGCCGAAATTGAGTGATTTGGCAATTTTTTTGTTTACTCATTAGCATAAAAATGTTACTATTTATCTTGGAATTTATGTGCAACATAAATCAAAAATTTGGAGAAGGATTTTTGTTGCTGGGTATTTCAAATCTTATTATGGGAACGGATTTGAAATGTGTTTTTGAATCTTATTATGGGAACGGATTCAAAGAAAAACATTATGGAGGTAGTATGCGCTTAAGAAAAGTAATAGCAGCCTTAATGGTTGCAGCAATGACAGTTGTGGGTGTTAATGGTGTTGGGGCAGTTGACACTAGTAAGAAGGCTGAAGCAGCAAGCTTCACAGATCTTGATCAGGACGAGATTGTAGATGCTATGGGAGCAGGTTGGAACCTGGGTAATCAGTTGGAGGCAGCTAATAATGGAACACCTTCTGAAACAGCTTGGGGAAACCCTACAATTAATGAAAGTCTTATCAAAGCAGTTAAAAATGCAGGTTTTAAATCTATTCGTGTGCCTGTGTCCTATCTCAGCATGATAGGAAGCGATTCAAGTTATACGATTAATTCTTCATGGCTTAATCGTGTTCAGGAAGTTGTTGATATGTGTATCGACAATGATCTCTATGTAATTATCAATATGCATGGTGACGGTTATAATTCAGTTACTGGCGGTTGGTTACTTTGTAACGGTTCAGATCAGACCACTATCAAGGCAAAATATAAGGCAGCTTGGAAGCAGATTGCTAACAAATTTGCTGACTATGACGAGCATCTTATATTTGAATCCATGAATGAAGAGTTTGATGGAACCTATGGAACTCCAAACACAACATATTATTCTAATATTAATGCTTACAATCAGATATTTGTAGATACAGTTCGCCAGACAGGTTCTAACAATGCTAAGAGATGGCTCTTAATTCCTGGTTGGAATACTGATATCGAATATACAACAGGAAGCTATGGTTTCTCACTTCCAACTGATAACTATCGTTCAAGCAGCATTTCTTCAAGTGAGAAGAGAATCATGATTTCAGTTCATTACTACTCACCATGGGAGTTCTGCGGCGAGGAGAGCAGCAGTGTTACACAGTGGGGTAGCAATGCTACAGATAGTTCAAAGGTTGCAAGCTGGGGTGATGAATCATACTTAAATACAATGTTTGCTAAGCTTTACAATACATTTACAAGTCAGGGATATCCTGTAGTTATCGGTGAGTATGGTGCAATCGATAAGTCTGCATATGACTCAACTAATACTGCAAGAAGAGCTGATTTCGCATCAAAGGTTTGTACATATGCTAAGAAATATGGCTGTGTACCTATTTGGTGGGACAATGGTGTTACAGGCACCTACGGATTTGGTTTATTTAACAGAAGTACATATGCAGTAACACAGCAGTCTATAATCGATGCTATTATGGCTGTATATCCAGCAAGCAGTTCAAGTTCAAGTAGCTCAAGTTCATCAAGCTCAAGTTCATCAAGCTCAAGTGCTTCAAGCTCAAGTAGTTCAAGCTCATCACTTGATGGAACCTATTATATTAAGAGCTACTACAGTGGACTTTACTTAGATATAGCTGACGGAAGTTCTTCTAATAGTGCTAATGTTCAGCAGTATTCATATCTTGGAACAGACAGACAGAAATTCAAGCTTGTTAAGAATTCAAGCGGATATTATAACATTTACACAGGTGCATCAAGCTATTCTAAATGTGTAGATGTATCAGGAAAGAGCACATCTGATGGAGCTAACATCCTTCAGTACAGTGCTAATGGTGGAACTAATCAGATGTTTGATATAGTTGAGGTTTCATCAGGAGTTTATGCTATTAAGACAAGAATCACTTCAAGTGCTTCATGTCTGGATGTATATGGCTGGAGTACTTCTTCAGGCGGCAACATTGCTCAGTGGACATACTGGGGCGGAGCTTGCCAGTGGTGGTACCTTGAGAAAGCAAGTTCAAGTTCAGGAACAGACATCTCACTTTCAGCTAATGATCTTACAAAGGGAACATACACATCAGATCTTACTTCAGGAAGCTTTACAATAGGAGCTTCATCTAATAAGTATGTTTCGGTTGAAAGCATTTCTTCAACAACTGTTGGAGGCACAGCTTACACTAAGAGACTTAAGATGAATGGTGGTGGAACCAGCGCAGGACGCTACATTAAGTTTACGACTACAGGAGCATGTACAGTAACTGTTAAGGGTGCTTCTACAAGCTCTTCAGTAAGCAGAAATATGGTTCTTGCAAGTGGTTCAGTAGGCGGAACTGTAGTATCAACTCAGACACTTACAGGAAGCAACACATCACTTAGCTACAGCGTTTCATCAGCAGGTACATATTACATTTACTCAAAGGCAAATGGTGTATATGTATATGGTGTAGATGTGGATTATTAATTAGTTAATAAGTTAATCTTCTCATAAAAACTTTGTTACTTTTAAGTACAGGAAATCGCCACCCGAAAGGGTGGCGATTTTTGTTTTTCAAGGCTATTCGTCCGAAAAAGTGTAACAACACGGCAAATATTCGTCCGAAAAAATGTAACAGTGCGGCAAATATTCGTCCGAAAAAGTGTAAAATGTGTTGACCTTTCCCTTGAAAAAATGTATTATTTACAGTAGGAGGAATGTATATGGAAAGGTTAGTATATAAGGAATTAGTAAAATGGAAGAAAAAAAAGAATAGAAAACCTCTTATACTGAATGGAGCCAGACAGGTTGGAAAGACGTGGCTTCTTAAGGAATTTGGAAATAAAGAGTATGAGGATGTAGCATATATTAATTGTGATGAAGAAAAGGATATTAAAGATGCATTTTCTGACTTTAAGACTGGGCGACTAATAAGGGTATTCTCTGCGGTTTCGGGAGTATCTATTAAACCAGGAAAAACGCTAATAATACTTGATGAAATACAAGAGGTTCCTTTAGGTATCACCTCCTTAAAATATTTTTGTGAGGAGGCACCTGAATATCATATAATAGTAGCAGGGAGCCTGTTAGGTATTGGATTACATAAGGGGACAGGTTTTCCAGTGGGTAAGGTTGATGAGATGAAGCTTTATCCCCTTTCTTTTAAGGAGTTTTTATTAGCCTTAGGAAATGATGTTTTAGTAAAAAATATGGAAGAGCATAGGTGGAATGAAATATCAGATTTATCCGAAACTATGATTGATTTATTGCGCCAATACTATTATGTAGGAGGAATGCCGGAGGTTGTTAAGTCTTATGCAGAGGAAAAAGATGTTTTTTTAGTCAGGCACATACAGAATCAGATACTTGCAGATTATAGGAGGGATTTCTCCAAACATCTTCCAGAGGATATATTACCTAAAGTTAATATGGTATGGGATTGTATTCCTGCTCAATTAGCAAAGGAAAATAAGAAATTTATTTACAGCGCCATCAAGAAAGGTGGGCGTGCAAAGGAGTTTGAAAACGCTATCCAGTGGCTGATTGACGCTGGGTTAATATATAAGGTTTTACGAATCTCAAAGGTTCAGAAACCATTGAAATTTTATGAGGATTTCAGTGCATTTAAATTATTTGTTTTGGACCTGGGGCTTTTGGGCGCATTGTCCGATGTAGATGCCAGAGATGTAATTGTTGGTAATAATGCTTTTAGTGAATATAAGGGGGCATTTACAGAACAGTATGTACTGCAGGAAATGGTTTCGTTAGGTGAAAAGGTATATTATTTTTCACGAGATAAATCACCATTGGAGATTGATTTTGTGATTCAAAAATATAATGTTTTTCCGATTGAGGTAAAGGCAGAAGAAAATCTGAAATCAAAGAGTTTGAAGACCTTATATGATGATAATAATGATTTGAAGGCCGTGAGATTTTCCATGGCTGATTATAGAGAACAGGATTGGATGGTAAATGTTCCATTGTATTTAGTAGGTGAGTGGGTTAAAACCGTGGATTAAATGATGACATTCGAATTTACACAGAAGGGAAGCTAGAATATGATTTATTTTATTGTTAATGAATCCAGTAAAAGTGGTAAGGCAAAAGAGATAGTTCATGATGTGCTGATGTTCTTTAAAAATGAGGGCTATGAGTACAAGGCATTTATTACAAAGTACGAAGGACATGCCTCAGAGATGGCAGAAAAAATAGTAAAAAAAGAATATATTGATTTTAAAAATAAGAAAAAAACTGATGCTGTCCGCATAGTAGTTCTCGGTGGAGACGGAACCATTAATGAGGTTGTAAATGGTATTATGGCAGCCAGAGATTATAATGCTGAGATTGATTCCTTTGCAGCAAAAAATGTATATATAAGCGTATATCCAACAGGCTCCGGTAATGACTTTATAAGAGGTGCTAATCTTAATAGAACCAAGGAAGAGCTTTTCTATGCAGTGACGGACGGTTATGAGGATTTTAGGGCAACTGACATAGGTAAGGTTACATTTTCTGATGGCAATACAAGATACTTTGCCATAAGTACAGGTATGGGTATGGATGCCCTTGTCTGCAGAAAGGCTGAGAAATCAATGCTTAAAAAGCTTTTAAATATATTTGGAATGGGAAAGCTTACCTATATAATTCTTACGGTGCAGACTATATTTTCCATGGACTATTCATTTTGTGAAATAGAATATGAAACCGTAGATAATGGTGTAATTACAACTCATGAAAAGACATTGGATCAGATGATTTACATAGCGGTGTTAAATCTTTTTGCAGAAGGTGGCGGTGTGCCTATGGCACCAAATGCTGTTTCTAATGATGGAGAATTGGATATTTGCGCAGCCTATGGACTTAGCAGGGGCGCCGGATTTTTAAAGCTTCCGATTCTTGCCAAGGGTAAGCACGAGGGAAAGAAGGGCTTCTTTACAGAGAGAGTTAAGAGTATCACCATAAAGAATGATGCGGCCATGACAGTTCATACAGATGGGGAGGATATGCTGGACAGAGATTATATGAAGGTGGAGTGTATTAAGGGCGGATTAAATGTTTTGTAAACTCCCCTAATCATTGACACATGTGCTTTAAAATGTTATATTTTAGAGTGGACGTTGCCGCGGGAAGAACACGGTTTTTACGCTAAATTTAATAATAAAATTCAGGAGGATTGTTAGAAATGGGTAAGCATTTTGAGAAACTCATCGCACAGGTTACAGAGTGCCCTAGTAAGAAGATTTCGGTTGCGTCAGCTGCTGATTCCAATGTACTTGCAGCAGTTAAGGAAGCAAAGGAAAGAAATATTGCAGATGCCATTTTAGTTGGTGACAAGGAAAAGATTATCGAGATATCAAAGGAACTCGGTTTCGATGCAGATATGTTTGAAATCGTTGACATTAAGGATCCAATCGAGGCTGCACATGAGGCTGTTAAGCTTGTTTCTTCAGGTAAGGCTGACATGTATATGAAGGGACTTCTTAGTACTAAGGATTTCCTTAAGAGTATTCTTGATAAGGAGGTTGGTTTAAGAACAGGAAGACCTCTTTCACACGTAGCTCTTTTCGAGTTAAAGGGTATCGAGCAGCTCTTATTCCTTACAGACGTTGCATTTATGCCATATCCAACTCTTGAAGATAAGGTTCATATTATAGAAAATACATTAGAGGTTGCTAATGCATGCGGTATTAGTAAGCCTAAGGTTGCACCTCTTGCAGCAGTTGAGGTTGTTAACCCTAAGATGCCTGAGACAGTTGAAGCAGCTGAGCTTGCTAAGATGGCTGATGAAGGTAAGATTAAGGATTGTATCATTGACGGTCCTATGTCACTTGACATGGCTATCAGCCGTGAGGCTTGTGAGCACAAGGGTGCCCTTGATAGAAAGATCGTTGGAGATGCTGATATTCTTTTATTCCCAGATATTCATGCTGGAAATATTGCTTACAAGTTCTTAGTTCATACTACAGAATTCTTAAATGGTTGTATCCTTACAGGAACCAAGGCTCCTGCTATTCTTACAAGCCGTTCAGACAGTATTGAAACCAAGTTAAATTCTATCGCTCTTGCATCAGTTGTTGCTGAGCATTTACAGAATAAATAAAAAATATAATTAAAAAAAGAGGAGATTTAAAGATGAAGATTTTAGTAATCAATTCAGGAAGTCAGTCACTTAAGTTCCAGATTATCGATGCAGAGACAGAGGTAGAGAACGCTTCTGGTCAGATTGAGAGAATCGGTATCGATGGTATTCTTACTTACAAAAAAGATGGTAATAAGACAGAGGAAAATGTAGATGCACCTAACCATGTTAAGGCATTAGAGTTAATCCTCGGTGTACTTACTAGCCAGGAGAGAGGAGTTATCTCTTCTCTTGATGAGATTCAGGCTTGTGGTCATAGAGTAGGTCACGGCGGAGCTGAATTTAACAAGTCAGTTATCGTTGATGATGAAGTATTAAAGAAGATTGAGTCACTTACAGATCTTGCTCCACTTCATATGCCTGCTAACATTATGGGAATTAAGGCTTGTATGGATGTTATGCCTGGAGTACCTCAGGTTGCAGTATTTGATACAGCTTTCCATCAGACAATTCCACCAAAAGCATATCTCTATGCTATTCCAATTAAGTACTACAAAGAGCTTGGAGTAAGAAAATATGGTTTCCACGGAACTTCATTCTCATATGTTCTTGAGAAGGTTTGTGAGCTTCAGGGACTTGATATTAATAATTCAAAGGTTATCATCTGCCACATCGGTAGTGGTGCCAGCGTAGGAGCTTTCTTAAATGGTAAGAGTATCGATACAACTATGGGTATGACTCCACTTGAGGGACTTGTAATGGGTACACGTTCAGGTGATATCGATCCTGGTATTTTCGAGTACATTTGCCAGAAGGAAAATCTTTCAGTAGAAGAGTTCACTAAGATTCTTAATAAGGAGTCAGGAATGCTTGGTCTTTCAGGTATTTCAAATGACAACAGAGACTTACTTGAGGAAGAGGCTAAGGGTAATGAGGATGCTAAGAATGCCCTTGACGCTTATATTTATAGAATTCAGAAATATGTTGGTGCATTTTATATGGCTCTTGGCGGAGTTGATGTTATCGCTCTTTGCGGTGGTGCAGGAGAGAATAACTTAACTATGAGAGGCCGTATGGTTGAGAGCTTTGGTGCTCTTGGTATTAAGCTTGATGAAGCTAAGAATACTGAGCCAGGTGTAGCTAAGGTTCTTTCAACAGATGACAGTAAGATTCCTGTATGGACTATTCCAACTAACGAAGAGCTTAAGATTGCTCGTGAAACACATGAATTAGTAAAATAATTACATAGGAGGTAGCCTATGAACGTTCGTGAAATGCAAGATGAAATTATGAGGTTGAAAAAGGAAAATGATTTTTGCATCCTTGTTCATGCTTATCAGAGTCATGATATAGTTGAAGTTGCTGACTATGTTGGAGACTCTTATGGACTTAGCTTAAAGGCAAAAGAAGCACCCCAGAAAAACATTTTAATGTGCGGAGTAAGATTTATGGCTCAGGTTGTAAAGTCCCTTTCTCCGGATAAAAATGTATATTTATCTAATTCCATGGCTGGCTGTCCTATGGCAGAGCAGCTTACCCGTGAGGATGTTTTAAGATTTAAGGAAAAATATCCGGATCACGCAGTTTGTGCATATATTAATACTACTTCAGAGCTTAAGACGGTTTGTGATGTTATAGTTACATCCTCTTCAGCTGTTGAAATATTAAAGAAATATCCTGCAAAGAAGATTCTTTTTATTCCTGACTGTAACCTTGGAAGATGGGTTCAGGAGCAGCTTCCTGAGAAGGAATTCGAGTTCTATAGTGGCGGTTGTCCAACTCATACAAGAGTTACTGCAGCCGATGTAGAAAAGGCTAAAAAAGAGCATCCTGGCGCTGAGCTTTTAGTTCACCCTGAGTGCAGATGGGAAGTTGTAAAGGAAGCAGATTATGTAGGAAGTACCACAGGAATTATGGCCTATGCCAAGAAGTCTGATAAGAAGGATTTTATTATCGGTACAGAGCAGGCTATAGTTCAGCATTTGCAGTTTGAATGCCCTGACAAGAATTTCTATCTTTTATCAGAAGAGCTTGTTTGCAAGAACATGAAGGCTACAACCCTTGTAGATGTTTATAATTGCTTAACAGGAAAGATTAGGGAAGAGATAGTTATGAGTGACGAGCTTATTAATGATTCTCTTAAGCCTATTGAAAAGATGGTAGAGCTTGGAGGCTGATTGTAAATGTGGATTTAGAATGCATACAAAAAATGCATACTAAAAATGCATACTAAATATTTATTTGTAATAATAATTAGATAAAGTTTTATAAAAAAGACATTTAAAAAGCTCTCTTAGGAGGTGGTAAAAGCCTTCCTAAGGGAGCTTTATTAGTTTTGTGATTATTATAATTTATAAATAAATTAGCTGAAAAAAATCTAATTATTTTATAGTCAAATTATATAAAATTCTAAATATTATCCAAAATATCCCTGTGACTTGCTGTCATCAGTTTTAGCCTGGCCATAGGTCTTATAGTGCTCGATAACCTCATCCATCTGCTCGTCAGTTAAAACGTTAGGAGTTGAGATAGCCATGGCACGCCACTGAACCTGTGCACACCACTCGCAAGTCATAGCGATTGCAAAAGCTTTCTCTAATGAATCTCCATAAGCTACCATTCCGTGGTTAGCCATAAGAAGAGCCTTGCTTTCAGTAGCACGGAGGCATTTACGAACCTCCTCTGCAAGCTCAGGAGTTCCATAGGTTCTATAAGGTACTGTAGGAACTGTAGCTACGCCTGTATCAGCGATTGCATAATGTGTAGATTTTAAATCAACACCTGCACAGGAAAGAGTTGTGCAATACATTGAATGAGCATGTACAACTGCGCGAGCCTCAGGCTTCTCCTTGTAGAAGCAGGCATGTAAACCACACTCACTTGAAGGTGTGCGCTTGCTGTCAACTACATTGCCATCTAAGTCCATAACTACAACATCCTCAGCTGTTGTCTTAGCATAAGGAATACCTGATGGGCTGATTACCATATATCCTGTCTCAGGATCATACATACTGATGTTGCCGGCAGTTCCGATGGTAAGTCCGGATGAAATTAACTGATTGCCGTAATCAACAACCTTTTGTCTCATTTCTTCTAATAACATAAATTGTCCTCCGTTTCAATAATGATTAATCTTCAAGTGCCTGCTTAAGATCAGCGATAAGATCCTCTGCATCCTCAAGTCCGCAAGACATACGAACAAGTCCTGCCGGGATACCTGCATCCTCAAGCTGCTTATCTGTAAGCTGTCTATGTGTACTTGTAGCTGGGTTAAGGCAGCAGCTTCTTGCGTCTGCAACATGTGTCTCGATAGCTACAAGCTTTAATTTCTTCATGAAGGATTCAGCTGCTGCACGACCGCCCTTGATTTCAAATGAAACGACTCCGCATCCACCATTTGGAAGATATTTCTGAGCTCTTTCATAATATTTATCAGTTGGAAGTCCTGAATAATGAACAACCTCAATCTTATCATGAGCTGTTAAATATTCTGCAACCTTCTGTCCATTTTCAACATGCTTTGGCATACGAACATGAAGTGATTCAAGTCCTAAGTTAATGTAAAATGCATGCTGTGGTGACTGGATGCAACCGAAGTCACGCATAAGCTGTGCTGTACATTTTGTTATAAATGCACCTTCAAGGCCGAATTTCTCTGCATAGGTAATTCCATGATAGGACTCATCAGGAGTTGTAAGGCCTGGATATTTATCCTTGTGGGCCATCCAGTCAAACTTTCCTGAATCGATAATTGCACCACCTACAGAGGTTCCGTGACCATCTATATATTTTGTAGTAGAATGAGTAACTATGTCTGCACCCCACTCGATTGGTCTGCAGTTAACAGGTGTTGGGAAGGTGTTGTCTATAATAAGAGGAACACCATGCTCATGTGCAACACGCGCGAACAATTCAATGTCGAGAACTGTAAGTGCAGGGTTAGCAATAGTCTCACCAAATACTGCCTTTGTGTTATCCTGGAAAGCTGCATTTAACTCTTCTTCAGTAGCATCAGGTGATACGAAGGTAACATCGATACCCATCTTAGCCATTGTAACTGCGATTAAGTTAAATGTTCCGCCATAGATAGATGATGATGAAACGATGTGTCCGCCTGTTTCGCATATATTGAAGATCGCGAAGAAGTTTGCAGCCTGACCTGATGAAGTAAGCATGGCAGCTGTACCTCCCTCAAGCTCTGCAAGCTTTGCAGCTACATAATCATTAGTAGGATTCTGGAGTCTGGTATAGAAATATCCTGAAGCCTCTAAGTCGAAGAGCTTTCCCATGTCCTCACTAGTGTCATATTTGAATGTGGTAGACTGAACTATTGGAATCTGTCTTGGCTCACCATTGCCAGGTCTGTAACCTGCCTGTACACATTTTGTTCCTGTTTTAAAATCACTCATTTTAAAATCCCTCCGTTAATAGTAATTTTTATTTAAATGTATAATTAAAATACATTTATTTTATGTATATTTATGCATACTCATGCATATGCATTTTTAGGCTATCTCTAAGGATAGCATAATTTTGGCGAAAATTAAAGTCTATAATCGGTAAAATAGGCATTTTTTTAAGGAAAGTCTTTGGAAGCGTCGTTGACTATGATTTGGCATTGTGCTAAAATCAATACTTGAGCGGAGTAAATTAGAAATTCAGAATGTACTTTGTTCATAGCATTGACATAATTAATTCATGCACGTAATAAAAAAAGGGAGCTTGCAGACAAGCTGAGAGGAGGGTGTACCCCTCGACCTATTACCTGATTTGGATAATGCCAACGTAGGGATCATATAGTTTATATTTTTATGGGAACCTGCGGAAGTTAGGTTCTTTTTTTACGTAGAAAAGAGCCTAATGAAATAGTAAAATGGCATGGAAAAGCTTTATTTAGAGGAGGCTCAGGGCTTTCCCGGAAAGGATTTTTATGGTTAAAATTAACGGAGAAATGTATGATTTTGCCGGAAAAAATATAACCGAGATGCTTACGGAGTTAGATTATAATCCGGTCCGTGTTGCAGTTGAGGTGAATTTTTCCATAGTTACAAAGGCAGAATATAATGACTATAAATTAAAGGATGAGGACTCAGTAGAGGTAGTTCAGTTCGTTGGTGGAGGCTGATTAATCAGTCTTAGGAGATGAAAAAACGCGAAAAACGCCAGTGGACGGTTGTTATTAGCTGACCATAACGGTCTATTTTGAGGAAAAAATATGGATAATTTTATGAATGATAATAGGGATTTTGGTAATAATAAACTTGGCGTAAACCCTGGTATGGTTCTTAAAAATGTGCTTTTAAAAGGCGATATGCTTGCTTCTTTAGAGGGGCGGGTTGGTAAGGAAAAGCTTGATAAGCTTTTAAATGCTTCTGTTGCAGTTTGTGGTCTTGGAGGTCTTGGTTCTAATATAGCCATAGCTCTTGCAAGAGCAGGCGTTGGAAAGCTACATTTGATAGACTTTGACAGGGTTGATATATCTAATATGAATCGCCAGCAGTACTTTACAGATCAGCTTGGAATGGAGAAAACTGAGGCCTTAAGTGATACTATAAATAGGATTGCCCCTTATACAGAAATCACTACGGATTTTGTAAGGTTAGATGAGAAAAATGTGCCGGTTCTTTTAAAGGATGAGGATATAATCTGCGAGGCATTTGACAGGCCTGAAGCTAAGGCTATGCTTGTGGAGACAGCCCTTAAAGCTTTCCCTGATAAGTACATAGTAAGTGGATCAGGAATGTCTGGTTTTGGAAGTAATAATCTTATAAAAACAGAGAGGCGTCTTAGTAAATTATATGTTTGTGGAGACATGGAAAGCGATGTATTTGACGAAAGTAAGCCTGAGAATTCAAGTCTTGTTTCTTCGAGAGTTTTAGCGGCAGCAGCCCATGAAGCCCATATGATAATAAGGCTTATTATCGGAGAAGAGGAGCCGTAGAATTAAAAAAACAGATAATATTTAGATGAAAAAAAGATAAAAAATTAGATAAATAATTAGATAAAAAATTAGATTTAAAACTTAGATAAACATTTAAAAAAAGAGGTGACAAAATGAGTAATTTAGAAGAAAAATTAAAGAATGATAAGCTTGTAATCGGAGGTCATGAATTTAATTCAAGATTTATCCTTGGTTCAGGAAAGTATTCCTTAAAGCTTATTGAGGCGGCAGTAAAGTATGCCGGAGCTGAGCTTATAACAGTTGCAGTTAGAAGAACTAATTCAAAGGAAAATGAAAATATTTTGGATTATATTCCTGAAAATGTAACTCTTCTTCCTAATACATCAGGCGCAAGAAATGCTGATGAGGCAGTTAGAATAGCTCGTCTTGCAAGAGAGCTTGGTTGTGGAAACTTTGTAAAGGTAGAGATAATGAGAGATTCAAAATACCTCTTACCTGATAATGAGCAGACAGTTAAGGCTACTGAAATCCTTGCAAAAGAAGGATTTGTAGTTATGCCATATATGTATCCTGATTTAAATATTGCAAGAGATCTTGTTAATGCAGGTGCTGCCTGTGTAATGCCACTTGCATCTCCAATAGGCTCTAATAAGGGACTTGCAACAAAGGATTTCATTCAGATTTTAATCGATGAGATTGATTTACCTATAATTGTAGATGCAGGAATCGGTAGTCCTTCACAGGCTTGTGAGGCTATGGAAATGGGTGCTGCAGCAGTTATGTCTAATACAGCTCTTGCTACAGCTGGTGATTTACCTGTTATGGCAGATGCCTTTAAGAGAGCTGTAATTGCAGGTAGAGAAGCATATCTTGCCGGTCTTGGAAGAGTACTTACAAGAGGTGCCGCACCATCTGATACTCTTATAGGATTTTTAAGAGACTAAGAATAATTAAATTAATTAAAGGGCATAAAAATATTTAGCTAAGAAAAGTAAAAGTTAATAAAAAAAGAGGCGAATAAAATGGCAACAGAAACTGATAAAAGGTATTTTATTGATTCAGACAAGCTTTCAGAGGCTGCTTTAAGAAAAAAGCATGCCTTAGAAAATGATCCTGGTTCCAGAGTAGACCATATGAAATATATGGAGGGAATGGAAAGAATAGAATCAGACATAATGAATAAGGTTTTAAGTGAAGTAGAAGACTATGATTACAGTGTCTATACAGCTCAGGATGTAAATCGTGTGCTACATAAAGACCACTGCACTGTTGAAGATTTTAAGGTGTTACTTTCTCCTGCAGCAGCTCCATTTTTGGAGAGAATGGCAGAGAAAGCAAGGCTTGAAACTCAGAAGCATTTTGGTAATACGGTTTACATTTTCACACCTATTTATATAGCAAATTATTGT
>JAILGL010000025.1 GCA_024696825.1 Lachnospiraceae bacterium | reverse complement strand
ATTCCGGTTACACCCAAGTAAAGTTCTTTCTCACCATTTGCAGCTCTTTGAATATCACTTTTAAGATCATTTATGGCGATGAAGCTAATGTGAGAAGAACCTGTAACTTCCTCATAATCACTACTTATGATACCAAGAACTGCACCGGATTCATTAACTACTAATCCCTCAGAATTCTCATCACTTATAATGTCTGTATTGAAGAAATTAAGCTCGTTATCAACTATCTGAGTTGAGATATTGTCATTGGTAATCTTTCCGAGCATAACAGAATGCATAACACCGTCAGGCTTTCCGATGGCGATAACAGGAAGACCTATTTCTATGGTGTCAGAGTCTGCAAATTCAGCAACCTTAATAGTTTCCAAATCATCCTTACTAATGTCTTTTTTTGCAACAGATAAAACTGCTGATTTGTCATCACGACCAGTCTCAACAATCTTTGCTGAATATTTATTAGAATTATTAAGCTTTATGCTTATGTCAGAATCATTGGAATCCAGGTCATAGGTAGCAATGTAGTAGTTGTTATCATCACTGCTAAATATAATACCTACACTTTCCTCATCACTGCTAATACTCTCATTAAACCAGTCACTCTTACTCTTGCTGTAAACAACTGAAACGAGAAAATCATTACACATTTCGCCAATTTGGGCGTACTTAATAGAGGCGGCCTTATAATTATCAAGAGCTGCCTTGTCTGTTAAATCAATATTTTCTGAAACTCTCTGCTCATCAGTAGCTTGAGTAGGCTGGGTATTTTGTATGTCTATAGTATTAATCGGCTCGTCTTCTACCTCAGATAAAAATGGAATTCTAACCTTTAAAAAGTTGTCCATTACATAAATTGTCGTACCTGCTACAGCACCAAAAAATAAAGCAAGAAGTAAGGTAAGACCAATTCTTCTAAAAATCTTAAATCTCTCTTTTTTCTTGTCTTCCTTTATCTGCTCTTTTATAAAATCTTTTTTAGCCTGCTCTATATCCTTTTCTTCCTCTTTCTTTTTCATAAAGATAACCCTTCCATAAAAAGAAATCACATTTGCAATATATTCAAAACCTAGTTATAATCATTATACACATTAATTCTTCTGTTCACAAGCAAGAATTAGCGTTGATAAAAAAATTCAAAAAATATTTACAATTTTCATTTTGTATTCATAATTCAAATGTAAATGTAATTATGAAATTAATTATAAAATTTATTATGCATTTTAATATAAGATTTATTATAAAATTTATAATCGATATAAAATCGCATAAACTAATTAGTGAGGTTATATACCATGAATGATAAAGTACTAAAAACCCTTGAATTTGATAAGATTCGGGATATGCTTACTGAGAAGGCCTACAGTGAACCGGCTAAGAAAATGTGTAGCGAACTGAAGCCTTCCACAGAGAAAGAAATAATAGATAAAAATATAAAGGAAACCTCAGATGCATTGACACATATGCTGACTCACGGTGAGCTTTCATTTTCAACTGTGGACGATGTAAGAGATGAGATAAACAGATTGAAAATAGGTGCCAGTCTTTCAGCTCCTGAGCTACTTAAGCTTGCACATATTCTTTCATCTGCAGGGGAGGCAAAGGCTTATTTTAGGGAGAAAACAGGGGACAGCGATAATACTGAGGACTCTTTAAATCCATATTATAAGGCACTTTCTCCACTTACTAATGTAAAGAAAAAAATAACTGACTGCATACCTGCGCCGGATATGATTGCAGACGATGCAAGTCCTAATCTTTTAAATATAAGACGAAGCTTAAGGACCATAGATGGCAAGATACATGACACTCTGCACTCCATTTTAAAATCAAATGCAGAGAAGATGCAGGATCAGCTTATAACCATCAGAGACAACAGATATTGTATTCCTGTTAAGGCGGAATTTCGTTCTTCGATAAAGGGAATCGTGCATGACAGATCACAGACCGGAATCACCCTGTTTATCGAGCCTGACGCAGTAGTTAAGATTAACAATGAAAAGGCTGAGTACGAGGCTAAGGAAGCTGAGGAAATCACTAAAATTCTGGCGGAATTAAGTAATATGTGCGCCGAATATATGGAAGAAATCGTTACTGATTCTAAGACACTTATAAAGCTTGATTTTATATTTGCAAAGGCCGCCCTTTCAAGAGAGATGAAGGGCACAAGACCTATATTTACTGATGATTACATAGAGCTTAAGCAGGCAAGACATCCACTTTTGGATAAGAAAACCTGCGTGCCTATAGACGTGCATCTTGGAAGAGATTTCACACTATTAGTTATTACAGGACCTAACACCGGTGGTAAAACCGTATCCCTAAAAACCGTAGGACTCTTGTCACTTATGGGGCAGGCGGGCCTTCATATACCTGCATTTGATAATTCTAAGCTTAAGCTATTCAAGGAAATATATGCAGATATCGGTGATGAGCAGAGTATAGAGCAGAGCCTTTCAACCTTCTCATCACATATGGTAAATACAGTATCCATTTTGAAAAATGCGGATGAAAACAGCCTCATTTTATTCGATGAGCTGGGTGCAGGAACTGACCCTGAAGAGGGTGCAGCCCTTGCAAAATCAATACTTATGAAGCTTCACAGAATCGGAGCCTATGTTATCGCAACCACCCATTATAGCGAGCTTAAGCTCTATGCCCTTTCCACTCCCGGAGTGTTAAATGCATCTTGCGAGTTTGATGTTAATCGCTTAGCACCAACCTATAAGCTGCTTATCGGTGTGCCTGGAAAGAGTAATGCATTTGCGATTTCTAAGAAGCTTGGGCTTCCTGAGGATATTATAGAGGCAGCAAGAGAAAATATCACTGAGGAAGAGGCGGATTTTGAGGACATGATTCACAGCTTAGACAGAAGCCGTGCAAAGCTTGAAAAAGAAAGAGCTGAGCTTGCTGCTAAGCGTAAGGAATTATCTGCCATGTCAGAATCTGTAAAGCGTGACAGAGCTAAGCTTGATTCCTCCAAGAAAAGAATTCTTGATAATGCAAACCGCGAGGCAAGCGAGATTCTGCTTAAGGCCAAGGAAACCGCAGATGAAACCATCAAGAAGTTTTCCAAATGGGCTAAGGAGAATCCTGACATCCGAGAGATGGAGGAAAGCCGCAGGAAATTAAATGAAAATATAAAGAAGAAAAATGAAGCTAAAGAAACTGTAAAACCAAGAATAAACAAGAAGATAAAGGCTGAGGATTTAAAGATTGGCATGGATGTGCATATCATTTCAATGAATACAGATGGTACAGTAAACACCCTGCCTGACAAAAAGGGTAACCTCTTTGTAACCACCGGAATCATGCGTATTAAGGTTAGTCTTCAGGATCTCGAGATAATAAAACCTAAGAAGCAAAACTATGCGCCGGCTAATTCCAATATGGGAAATATCAGGATGGCCAAGTCTAAGGAAGTTAAGGGAGAGGTAAACCTTATAGGAATGGATACCTTAGAGGCCATAAGGACCTTGGAGAAATACTTAGATGACGCTTATCTCGCCAATATGTCGCAGGTTAACATTATTCACGGCCGAGGCACCGGAGCCCTTAAAAATGCAGTTCACGACTATCTGAAAAAACAGAAGTACGTTAAGTCCTACAGACTTGGGGAGTTTGGAGAGGGTAGCGGCGGCGTAACCATCGTGGAGTTATAGTTAAATTACATTGAATAAAATAATAAAATAATTAGGGAAATATATTTCAAAGCATTTTGCAGGATATAACAAAATATAGCAAAATACAGCAAAATATATTAAAACATATGGAAATTTTCTCGCAAAACCTATATAATGTTAGTAAATGGACGAAGAAAACGGAAAATTTATTAAACTAGAGAGGGGAAGGTTATGGATAAACAAAAAGTTTTAATTGTTGACGATGACGAGAATATTGCTGAGCTCATAGCACTTAATCTTATGAAAGAGTGCTTTGATACCCATATAGTATCTAATGGCGAGGAAGCCTTGAAAAAATATAAGGAATTTGCACCGGATATAATACTCCTGGATATTATGCTTCCGGGCATCGATGGATATGAGATTCTGCGTGAAATCAGAAAGGATTCTTCCACACCTGTAATTATGCTTTCCGCAAAGGGAGAGACATTTGACAAGGTGCTGGGACTGGAGCTTGGAGCAGATGATTATATAACCAAACCATTTGATAATAAGGAGATGGTGGCACGAGTTAAGGCTGTGCTTAGGCGCTTTACAGTAGAGCCTGCCAAGGAAAGCGACGAGGAAAAGGAAAATGCACCTCTTTGCGTATACCTTAAGAATCTCACCATTAATCTCACAGATTATACAGTATATTTTCACGATAAGAGAATTGACATACCACCTAAGGAGCTGGAGCTCTTCTATTTCTTAGCTTCACATCCAAATCAGGTATTTACAAGAGAACAGCTCTTAGATCGCATCTGGAGCTACGACTACATCGGTGATACAAGAACCATCGACGTACATATCAAGAGACTTCGTGAAAAATTTAATGAACCTGACGCCTGGAGAATCTCCACCGTTTGGGGAATTGGATATAAGTTTGACATATTATAATTAATAATCCCCGCTCTAAATATAATTTTTAAGCGGGGATACATATTTTTATTCATTTTTTTAAGCAATTTATAAAGCGATTTTTTTAATAATTTTTTAAGCGATTTTTCAAGTAATTTTTTGAGTAATTTTAATTATATTTTGTAAATAAAGCACATGAAAGGAGGTGACGGCTGTGAAGATTAATTACCGTACCAGATGGCTTCTTGCCTATCTCGTACTGTTAACAGTATTTTTACTTATACTGAATACCTATGGTAAAAAATTAATATTTAAAACTACCTATGAAAATACTGAAACCTTGCTTTACAATGAAGCTACTCAGCTGTCACAGGCCTATGTTAATGACATTTCTCTGGAAAAAGAAGATAACGAGAAATCTCTTACCGCTCTGAAAAATGCCCTTACAACGGTGCAGCTTGGAACCCAGACTAGAATCTGGTTAGTGAATAAAAAAGGCGTTATAATCCTTGATTCTTACAATGATAAGCTTAAGGATATAGACATTACAAAGTATAATAAGCATTTTCTAATGAACCAAACCTACAATGGAAGCTCCCTTGATAAAATCGTTCCAAAACGAAGCTTCTACGTTATATATCCACTCTCTGTGGACATGAAGATTAATGGATATCTGGTGGTTAGTAAAACCGTTGAAAATATTGATAAACAGGCGACCATTTACAATGACAATATTATCATTTGCTATTTTATATTTATCATAATTTTGACTATTGTCATGCTGTTTTTGTATTTGGATTTTCACAGACCGCTGAAAAAAATAACCGAAACCACCAAGCAATATGCCAAGGGTAACTTCGATTATGATATAGGAAAAAGGCCGCAAAATGAGTATTATAAGCTCTATGACGCCATCAAATATATCGGCGAAAAAACCTCTGGAATGAAGGAAGAGGAGAAGAAATTTATAGCAAATGTTTCTCATGATTTCCGCTCGCCTCTCACCTCTATAAAGGGCTATTCACAGGCACTTGCAGACGGCACCATTCCTCCGGAAATGTATGAAAAATATCTAAATATCATTTTATTTGAAACAGAAAGATTGAATAAATTGACCAGCAATCTCTTAGAGCTTAATAATTTTGAAAACAATGGAATGGTTATCGAAGCTGAAAGATTCGAGCTTAACTCCTGCATTCGTATGACTCTTGCAGGCTTTGAGGAAAGATGTAAAAAGAAAAAGATTTCCATCAATCTTCTCTTAGAGGGCAAGCACGTATATGTAATGGCAGATATGTTTAAGATAGAACAGGTTATCCAAAATCTCACTGACAACGCTATCAAATTCAGTGAGCCTAACAGCGAGATTACTATCTCCACTAACATCCAGGGAAGCAAGGTATTTGTCTCCGTTAAGGATAGAGGAATCGGAATCCCAAAGGAGAATCTGGATAAAATCTGGGAAAGATTTTATAAGACTGACCACTCCCGTGGCAAGGATAAAACTGGCTCAGGCCTAGGCCTTAGTATCGTCCGTGAAATCCTTCTTGCACACGGCGAAAAAATCAATGTGGCAAGTACCAAAAATGCCGGAACAGAATTTACATTTTCACTGAAGAAAGTGGATTAAAAAAAGAGGCCAAAAGGCCTCTTTTTTAAGGTAATCATGAAATGTTATTTTCTAATTTATATTATATTAATCTACTCTATTATTATCTATTATATCTGCTATATCTACTCTATCTACTCTATCTACCCTTACCTGCCTTGCATCTTCTGTTTCTATCCTCTAAGAGATTGGTTACAAAATCTGCTTTTTCTGATGCTTCTGCAACTTCACCTGACTTAACTAAGCTTCTTAATGCATCGGTTTCTGATTGAAGCTCGGCCTCGATTTCTTCAAGCTCATCGCTTGAAACAGGATCAGAGTATTTTACTTTCTCTGCAAGTTTCTCAAGTTTATTCTTAAGCTCAGGGTCTTTAGCATAAGTAACTATACCATCAAAATCAAGCTTGAAGCTCTTCATTTTCTTAGTTTTCTCATAAGTTACACGCTCGGTTTCCTGAACCATATCGCGAACATTATCAGTTGCGATAACGCCTATTAAAGCTACTCCCAAGAGAATAACTGAGATAATAATTCCAACCCAGGCAGGAACATTTATAAAATGACCTATGGCAAAAATAACAACCGATATACATAACTGAAGAACTACATATATGATACCGATTCTAAAGATTGGAAAGCCATAAACCTTAGACTGAAGTCCCTGTTCACGACTCATTAAATCATCACTGTCATCTGTATTCCAGAAAGCATACATGGTTATAATTAAGCCCACCACTATAGAAATAAGGGAGAACACATACATTACCCAGGTTCCTGCAGTCTTGGTAAATGGAGCTGCAAAATATACAACATTAAATACCACAAATAAAATGGCATATACTATGATTAGTGAAATCTGTTTTTTATTTAATTTACCCATTTATAATCTACCTCCTACTGTTTCTTACTTCCACATTCCGGACAGAACTTACTGGTTATGCCTGTAGTTCCACAATTAGGGCAAGTCCAGGTAGGATCTGCTTCTTCCTCAGGGCGCTTAGAACCACACTCCGGACAGAATTTACTGGTTATATTAGAAGCTCCGCAATTAGGACAGTTCCAACCTAATGCCGGTTCTACCTTAGGTTCCGGCTTAGGACTTCCACACTCAGGACAGAACTTACTGGTTATATTAGCTGTACCACAGTTAGTACAGGTCCAGCCGGCACCAGAGTTACCTGCATTAACGTTATTAGCTGCATTTGGCTGCATACCGCTTGCCTGAGTATTTAATCCTGATAAGGCTGCAAGACCTGAGCCATCGGTATTCTGCATGTTAAAGCCACCTGGTGCCACGTCAGAACCATTCTGATTATTAGCATTCTGATTATTCAGAACACTATTATTTCCGTTCATGGCATTATTCATACCACCAACCATGTCTTTACCAATCTGCGCTCCTGTGCCCATCATATTTCCAGCCATTCCAGCCATGGCACCCATAGTAGCAAAACCAGCACCCATCTGAAGAGCTGAGCCTGCTATACCGGACATGCTTCCACCTTCTTTAGGCTGATTCTCTGCAAATGCAGTGAGCACCTGACCCTGGATAACATCCTTCTGATTAAAGCCTTTAGCACGCATTTCTTCAGCCTCAATCTGAGCTGTCTGAGCCTTTCTCTGCATTTCAAGATCCATCTTAAGACGCTCTGCTTCAACCTCTGCCTGCGTACCAACAATCTTCTTCTGACCTTCTATCTGAGTCTCTAATACCTCAGTCTGGCCCTTGGCAGCAACAACCTCTCTATGAGCCGTCTCAACCTCGACCTTATTCTGCTCTGTACGAATATCTACAGTCTTCTGTGCTTCCATCTCTGTAAGCTTAATATCAGTCTCAGTTGCGATTACACTCTTAGTAAGAGTTGCCTGACGAAGCTTTATAAGAGTCTGAACAACATCGTATCCGAGTTCACCCGGCTGAGGAAGAATAATACCCTCAACTAAGAACTCTGTTATAGCCATGCCATAGTCATCAAAGTAAGACTTAAGAGACTCTTTCAATGAATTTGAAAGCAACATTTTCTGCTGATCTATCTGTAAAATATCTATGTTATTAGCTGTTATAATCTCAGCAAGCTTAGTGGAAACTCCAAGCTGAACTATGGAGCGAAAATAATTCTTAGCGTGTGAATTCGCTCCTGTAATCTGCTTAGCACCTGAAGCCTCATCAAATATATCTCCCCTTGCCATACCTCCGGTGGTTCCAACCATCTTTAAAAGGAACTTTCTAGAGTCTGCCACATGGAAGTTAAACATACCGCGGGCACCGATAGCTATGGCCGCCTGAGAAGTAGGATCTATGAAAGTAACCTTCTCAGATGTGCCCCATTTAAATGCCATTTGCTGAGCAATATTTATAAAATATACTTCCGAATGGAAGGTTTTTTCTGTATCACTTGGCAACTTATAAAGTTTTTCCATAAGAGGAAGCTGATTAGTCTCTAATGGATAACGACCTGCTCCAAATAAATCAAGTGCCTGGCCATCTCTAAAGAATATAGCCTCCTGACTTTCATGGACAATAAGCTGAGAGCCCATATTAAAGTCTTCAATTGGATGCTTCCATACAAGGGTATCCGAGTCTCCTTCGTATTTTATAACGCTTGCAAGACCTTCCTTTGTAAGCTCTTCCTTCTTAACCTGCGCCTGCACATCTATAAGAGTGTCACAAAGAGGACAGATATAATTCTTAGTACTCTTCTCAGCCTCCAGATGACAACTACAGGAAGGACAGGTAAACTTAAGCATGGAATTAATTGCTTTAGCATCATTTATTGGATTGTGACAAACCGGACAAAGAGCATTCGCCTTTGACTGATCAAAAACAACCTCATTACCACAATGTGCACATTTACGGGTAGCCATCTTATCTGTCTTTACATCGATAACATAGCCACAACTACAATTTATTTTCCTTGTCTTTCCGATTCCAAACAATCCACCTGTAGACGCCTCAGCATAACGCCCGCAGGAAGGACATTCAATAACAAATTTTCCCATGATAACCTCCTATTTATTATTTCTACATAAAATAAAATCATTTAATTCCATTTTTCCTTCAGCATACATATTTTTCATTAGCCCTAATTAGTTTATCTACAATATCCAGAGTTAAATTTTGTAACCTATTGACAAATGTATATCTAAAATGTTTAGGCGACTTTTGAGTAACAACCATAACATATGTACATAAGTCCTTAGCCTTTGTAATAACTGTTAATTCAGATGATTCTTTACCTGCCATTTTTGTTCCTTTTTTTATATTTTTTCAATAATATACCACAAGAAAACTGCTAACGCAGTTGAGACCGCTATTGCGGTTAATAAGGTTTATGAGTCAAGACGCAACCATAAAGCGGGGCGAATACCAACATTATCATGATCCACACTGCCACCATCATCATAGACGTAGCCCGAACCATTCACACTCGGTGCAAAAAGCTGATAGTAGCCCGGCGTGCGCAGCCAATATATACCACCACCCGTTTTATCATCTAGAAAGGATTTAAGGTAATCTTCTTTCACTCTGCTAATGGCATAATCTGTAGGTTTGGCAACACGATCATTATCATCCTTAAAATAAGTTTTAGCTTCATCCATGCTTAAACAAAAAACTCTATCCTGAGTATTAACACCACCCTTTGTACCTTGTTCCTTATTATCTGGATTCTTCAATGTTACTGTTTCTATTTGCTTAATAATGCTATTACTGAAACTTGTATTTATGAAGTCATTGTTTAAATACTTTCTTAATGTACATTCACTCCAGGTTATATTCTCAAATTTCTTGTTATAAGGAATAATATCTATTACTTTATCTGTTATAAGAAGCACTCTGTCTTTTTCAAATTTTAGTATTCTCCAAGTTAGTGCTTCACCCTTATAATTACCAAATCTAAATAAGTTCGAATTTAAAACTTCTATACCATGTGACCTTAATTCTTCTTCTTGCCTCTTTTCTAATATCTCTTTCTTAATTTTATTTATATCGATACTCTTATTTATAAACTCATCAATATAAATCATTTCCATATCTACATCACCAATGTAATCCCTTTCAGGCATCAATGGCATTTCAGGTTTCTCAGGCATAATAGGAGTTTCTGAGTATTCTGGCTTTGGTGGTAATTCTACCGGTCTTTTATTAGGTATTGGTTTTAAATTCAAAGTAGGCTTATTAATATTTGATTTTTTAGCCACAAGATTATCAATATTTCTTTCTATTTCTTCTTTTTCTTTTCTTTTAAACATTGATAATTTGTTTTTACTTTCTATTAAATTATTTAATTGTGTTTCTATATTGGCCATTTCAGTATTATATGCTGTTAGTTGTTTATTATAAATATCATTTAATTTATTATTCCACTCATTTACTGCGTTCACTTCTTTTTGGTACTCATCATCATGTTCTCTTTGTATTCTTTCACACTCTGCTTCCCAATTCTTTATTCTTTCCTCACATATTTCTGGCCAATGTGTTTTTGTTCTTTCACACTCTGCCTCATAAGCATTATTAATCCCATCAACTTCAACTTTCCATGAAGATAATTTAGCCTTATATTCTTTCTCTAGACTATCAAAATCAGCATTTTCATTCTTTTTAACTTCATCTTTAATCTTTTTATTTACATCATCAATTATTTTATTAATACTTTCCAAAGATATTTTTGATTTATACTTTGTAATTATATCATTTACTCTTTTTTCTTCTTTTTCTGTTTCAGTTTTTACTAATCCGTCTATTATATTTTTATAATCAAAAGTTTCTTTATCTTCATCTGTGGCATACTGTAAATATCTGGTATACAGCTTATTATCATCAACACTTTTTCTATCATCACTATCGTTTAATTTACAATATTCTTCTACATAATCCAGTTCAGGATTATAGCTTTCAAGAAAATCTAAATATGTTAGATATTCCTCTTTAAACTCTTTAGTAAATACTTCAAAGATAACATCATCTAAAGTATCTTCACCAATGTATCTTTCTCTTGTTATCTGCTTTAAATCAAAATCCGGTTCCAGTGTTTTAGTGTTTTTTCTATCAAGAAATATTCCTTTCACTATTATCTTAGCAAAATCATTTGCATTTTTCGCCTTATAATATGCTAGCAACTTACCCATATAGGCTTTGGCACACTTGGCATCTTGATTTAATACTTCCTCAAATATATCTTCCGCCTTGTCAAAATCTTCATCTTCCAGTGTTATAAAACCACGCTCCAACATATTATTGATATTACTTCCCACATTTGCTGATAACGCCTGTGATACTGCAGCATTTATATCAACAGGCTGACTACTACTATTATTATTTGGGCTATTCTCCCCATCCGGTCTGAGTATCTTATCTATTCCTCTAAGTAAATCCTG
>JAILGL010000175.1 GCA_024696825.1 Lachnospiraceae bacterium | reverse complement strand
CTGAAGAGACATTCAGATTTAAGTCTTCAGTAGTTGGTGGTGCTATTCCTAAGGAATACATCCCATCTGTTGGTGAGGGTATCGAGGAAGCAGCTAAGGCTGGTATCCTTTGCGGATTCCCTGTACTTGGTATTGAAGCAGATGTTTATGATGGTTCATACCATGAAGTCGATTCATCAGAAATGGCATTCCACATTGCTGGTTCAATGTGTTTCAAGGAAGCTATGGCTAAGGCAGCTCCAGTTCTTCTTGAGCCTATCATGAAGGTTGAAGTTACTATGCCTGAGGAATACATGGGTGATGTAATCGGATCTCTTAACGCTAAGCGTGGTCAGATTCAGTCAATGGACGACCTCGGCGGCGGTAAGATTGTTAGAGCACTTGTTCCACTTGCAGAGATGTTCGGATACTCTACAGAGCTTCGTTCATCTACACAGGGACGTGGTAACTACTCTATGTTCTTCGAGAAGTATGAGGCAGTTCCAAAGAACGTTCAGGAGCAGATTATTTCTAACCATTCTAAATAATATTAAAGAGTTGAAAAACCTCAGTATTTTCGATATAATCGAAGATACTGAGAGTTTAGAACTAACTTAGCCCGATTTAGGGAAGGATTTTAAGGAGGATTTTAAAAAATGGCAAAAGAGCATTTTGACAGAACCAAACCACATTGTAACATCGGTACTATCGGACACGTAGATCACGGTAAAACTACACTTACAGCAGCTATCACAAAGGTACTTTCTGAGAGAGTATCTGGTAACGCTAAGGTAGATTTCGAGAACATTGATAAGGCTCCAGAGGAGAGAGAGAGAGGTATCACAATCTCTACTGCTCACGTTGAGTATCAGACAGAGAAGAGACATTACGCACACGTTGACTGCCCAGGCCATGCTGATTATGTAAAGAACATGATCACAGGTGCTGCTCAGATGGATGGCGCTATCCTTGTAGTTGCTGCAACTGATGGTGTTATGGCTCAGACAAAGGAGCACATCCTTCTTTCTCGTCAGGTAGGTGTACCTTACATCGTAGTATTCCTTAACAAGTGTGATATGGTTGATGATGAGGAGCTTATCGAGCTCGTAGAGATGGAAGTTACAGAGCAGCTTGAGGAGTATGGTTTTGAAGATTGTCCAATCGTTAAGGGTTCAGCTCTTAAGGCTCTTGAAGATCCAAACGGTGAGTGGGCTGACAAGATCATGGAGCTCATGAACACAGTTGATGAGTACATCCCAACTCCAGAGCGTGATACAGATAAGCCATTCCTTATGCCTGTAGAGGACGTTTTCACAATCTCAGGTCGTGGTACTGTTGCAACTGGTAGAGTTGAGAGAGGTACACTTCACCTTAATGAAGAGCTTGAAATTCTTGGTGTTAAGGAAGACGTTAAGAAGACTGTAGTAACTGGTATCGAGATGTTCCATAAGATGCTTGACGAGGCTCAGGCTGGTGATAACATCGGTGCACTTCTTCGTGGTGTAAACCGTGATGAGATCGTTCGTGGACAGGTTCTTGCAGCTCCTGGTACAGTTTCTGTACACAAGAAGTTTAAGGCTCAGGTTTACGTACTTAAGGCTGATGAAGGTGGACGTCATACTCCATTCGCTAACAACTATCGTCCACAGTTCTACTTCAGAACAACTGACGTTACTGGTGTTTGTGATCTTGGTGAAGCTAAGATGTGTATGCCTGGTGATAACGTAGAGATGACAGTAGAGCTCATCCATCATGTAGCTATGGAGCAGGGTCTTACATTCGCTATCCGTGAGGGTGGTAGAACAATCGGTTCTGGTCAGGTTACAGAGGTTATCGAGTAATTAATAAGATTTAATCTTAATTAATATAATAACGAATTTATGAGGGGACATCCTTTTAAGGATGTCTCTTTTTTTATGCTTTACATAACCTAAATTTTAATGCTATAATCAATCTAATCAGTAATTTGTTTTTAATCGAATATTGGTCTATAATAGCAGATTATTAATGTTTTCTGAATTAATAAAATTAATGGAGGTATCTATTATGGAGTATATGTTTACAGATGAGAATTTTGAGGGTGAGGTTCTTAAGGCTGAAGGTCTTGTAATGGTTGATTTCTTTGCAACCTGGTGTGGTCCATGTAAGATGATGGCACCTATAGTTGAAGAACTTGCCACTGAGTATGAGGGTAAGGCTAAGATTGGTAAGTTAGACGTAGATGAGGCTTCTGCTACAGCTGCAGCTTATGGTATTATGTCTATTCCTACAGTTGTATTCTTTAAGAATGGCGAAAAGGTCGATCAGTTTGTAGGTGCTAAGCCAAAAGCAGAGATAGCTAAGATTTTGGATGCAAATATTTAATTATGGACAGTTTTAAGCTTAGTGATGGAAGGGACAATAGGACTATAAACAGAGATATCATTAAGTACATAGCTATAATGTGTATGTTAATAAATCATATTGCTTATGCGTTTCTTTCCGATTCCGGGTATTTATTTCAAATATGTGATGGAATCGGAAAGTTTACTGCTATCACTATGATTTATTTTCTTGTAGATGGATATTTTTATACGAAAAGTTTAAAGAAGTATTTTATAAGATTACTTATATTTGCCCTTATTTCACAGCCTTTCTTTTATATTGTTTTTTGTAAGGGTAAAGATTATTTTTATCTTAATTTTTTATTTACTTTAATCCTATGTCTCTTATCCGTAAGGATTTATTATTCGAAATCAAATATTTCTATAAAATACCTGATTTTTATAGTTATTATAGTGCTGAGTGGCTTATGTGACTGGAATTTTCTTGCTATAATTATGACTCTTTTATTCTTACTTGTAAGAGATAAAAGAATCACTCTTTTTACGGCCTATATTTCTTCCGCTATATGCACGTCCTTAATGACTTTTTTACCGACTCTTAAGGGTGGAAAAAACTCTCTTTTGGAAATTATAATAGGATTTATTTTCATGCTATTTTCCTATGTGCTTATAAGGTATTTTTATAATGGTAAAAAGGCTTTGAAATATGTAAAATTCAACAAATATTTCTTCTATATTTTTTACCCTTTACATTTGATTATTATTTCTCTTTTTATGGTTTTTTAACTTTAATAAGAGGTCTATATATGTTATAATTTATGAATGTTGAACAGTTAAGAAAGGAGATGGTGTTTTGGATAAAATAGCTGAGCATCTTGTTGCTGAGCTGCAATGTGAAACTGTATTTACCATTCCCCTTTTTGGAGGAATAAAGGTAACTGAGTCGGTTGTTGTTACCTGGATAATTATGGGGATTTTGTTTTTAGTCTCATTTATTATGACCAGGAATCTTAAGGTTGATAATATAAGCAAGAGACAGGCTGTTATAGAGCTTGTGGTAACTAAGCTTACCTCTATGGTGGAAGGTATGATTGGTGAGAAGGGAAAGGGCTATGTGCCTTATCTTACTACCATACTATTGTATATCGGGCTTGCAAATATTATCGGTATATTTGGCTTTAAACCCCCTACCAAGGATTTAAATGTAACTATAGCCCTTGCTCTTATGAGTATAGTTTTAGTTGAGGCTGCAGGTATATATCATTTGGGAGTTAAAAAATGGCTTCTTAAATTTACAAAGCCTATTGCAGTAGTTACACCTATTAATATTCTTGAACTAATAACCAGACCACTTTCCCTTTGCATGCGACTTTTTGGTAATGTATTAGGTGCTTTTGTAATTATGGAGCTTATTAAGCTTGTTGTGCCATATGTGGTTCCCGCTGTCTTTAGTATTTATTTTGATTTGTTTGACGGCTTACTGCAGGCATATGTATTTGTATTTTTAACATCTCTCTATATCAAAGAAGAGATTGAAGATGACTAATTTTTTTATAAACAATTTTTAATTATTATATTTAAATGGAGGATTTTAACTATGAATGGATTATTGGCAATTGGTGCTGGAATAGCAGTTCTTGGTGCGGCTGGAGCAGGTGTAGGTATCGGTATAGCTACTGCTAGGGCAACAGAGTCTATAGCAAGACAGCCTGAGGCTGAAGGTAAGATTATGAAGAACCTTATTCTTGGTTGTGCCCTTGCAGAGGCAACAGCTATTTACTGTTTCGTTATAGCGATAATGATTATCATGTTGTTAAAGTAATTATAAACACAGGAAAGGCAGGATTTACCTATGCTGAGAATAGAAGCTGGTAATATTATATTAATTGTTGTTGATATGCTGGTCCTTTTTATTGGTTTACGTGTGTTTTTATTCAAGCCTGTTAATAAAATCTTAGATGAGAGACAGAAGTCTATCGATGATTCCTTTGATGAGGCTAATGAAGCTAAGAAGGAAGCTGAGGAATCTAAGGAAAAATATGATAGTGATTTGAAGGAGCTTGAAAAATCCAAGAAGGATGCTCTTAAGGAAGCCAGGAAAAAGGCTGACAAGGAGTATAAAAAGATTATTGGGGAAGCTGAGGATAAGGCTCAGGATATACGTATTCAGGCTGAAAAGGACGCAGAGAGAGAAAAGAAAAAGATGTTAAAGAGTGCTGAGACAGAGATAAAGGATATGATTGTAGAGGCTACCGGAAAGGTTATTGGTGGTGAGCACAGCCCTGAGATAGACAGCTCTCTTTATGACGAATTTTTAGGAAAAGCAGGTGATAAGTAAATGACACAGACAGTAGTTAATTATGCTAAAAGCGTTATGAATACTGCCGGAATCAGGGATTTACTTGCACAGGCTAAGGATATATTTGATGCTGTACCACAGGTTAAGGAAGAGTTCCTTGACCCAACTGTAAGTATTCAGAAAAAGCATCTTATTATCGATAAGATTTTTCCGTCAGAGATTCGTAATTTTTTAAAGTTACTTTGTGATAATAATGACATTTCACTTTTTGATGATATTAGAGATGAGGTTGAGAATCTCTTAAGAAAGCCTGAAGATAAGGATAAGACAGCTACCTTATACTATGTAACTGCTCCAAGTGATGAGCAGCTTCTTGGTATTAAGAATTTTCTTATTAAGGAATTTAACAGAGATGATCTTGAGATTATTCTCAAGGAAGATAAGTCTTTAAAGAGTGGATTTGTTTTAAAGGTTGGTACAAAAGAATATGACTGGAGCGAGAAGGGAAGACTCGAACAGTTAAAAAATAAGCTTGAAAAGGCTGTTACAGCTAATAAGGGTAATACATTTTCAGAGGAAAGTATTATATCCGTCCTTAGAACCAGTGTAGAAGAGTTTGAGCTTGAGGCTAAGGATAAAGAGATTGGTACTGTAAAATGGGTCGGTGACGGTATTGCTAATATCGATGGAATTGACCATGCATTTTATGGTGAGATTGTTCTCTTTGACTGCGGCGTTAAGGGAATGGTTCAGGATATAAGAATGAATGAAACCGGTGTTATTCTTTTTGGTCGTGACACTGAGATAAAAGAGGGAAGCCGCGTGGTAAGAACCGGTAAGATGGCCGGTATAAGCGTTGGTGAAGAGTTCTTAGGTCGTGTTGTAGATGCTCTCGGTGCTCCGCTGGATGGAAAGGGAGAGATTAATACTGATGAATACAGACCTGTAGAGAATCCGGCTCCTGGTATCATTGACAGAAAATCTGTTGCTGTTCCTATGGAGACAGGTATTCTTTCCATTGACTCTATGTTCCCTATTGGTAGAGGACAAAGAGAGCTTATTATAGGAGACAGACAGACCGGTAAAACATCTATCGCCATGGATACCATTTTAAACCAGAGGGGTAAGGATGTTATCTGTGTATATGTTGCCATAGGTCAGAAGGCGTCTACTATAGCTAAGCTTGTTAATACACTTAAAGAAAAAAATGCTATGGATTATACCATTATTGTACAGGCTACCGCATCTGATCCGGCACCTTTACAGTATTTGGCACCATATTCAGGTACTGCTCTTGCTGAGTATTTTATGTATAATGGCAAGGATGTACTTATTATCTATGATGATTTATCCAAGCATGCTGTAAGCTATAGAGCTATATCACTTCTTTTGGAGCGTTCTCCTGGACGTGAGGCTTATCCTGGAGATGTATTCTATCTTCATTCAAGACTCTTAGAGAGGTCTTCAAGACTTTCTCCTGAAGCAGGTGGAGGTTCTATTACAGCATTACCTATTATTGAAACACAGGCAGGAGATGTATCAGCATATATTCCTACCAATGTTATCAGTATTACTGATGGTCAGATTTATCTTGAAAGCCAGTTATTCTTCTCTGGTCAGAGACCTGCGGTTAATGTAGGTTTATCCGTTTCCCGAGTTGGTGGTGCGGCTCAGACTAAGGCTATGAAGAAGGCAGCCGGCAGTATAAGAATTGACCTTGCTCAGTACAGAGAGATGGAAGTATTTACTCAGTTTTCATCAGATCTTGATGATAATACCAAGATGCAGCTTGCTCATGGAAGAACTCTTATGGAGCTTCTTAAGCAGCCTCTGGGTAATCCATTTTCAATGGCAGAGCAGGTAGTTATGCTTGTAGATGCTAATGCTCATATATTCAGTGATATAGATGTTAATAAGGTCATTACATTTAGAAATGAGCTTTTATCCTTCTTTAACAAGGAGCATTCTGAGATTATGAATGAGCTTACTAATCGTAAAGAGCTTAATGACGAAATAAAAGAGCAGATTATAGAGGCTTCTAAAGGCTTTAAAGAGGAGTATTTTGCCCCTAAGGAGGATTAGTAATGTCAAATGCTAAGGAACTTCAAAATCGAATAAAGAGTGTTCAGGATACGATGAAGATTACCAATGCTATGTACATGATGTCTTCCATGAAGCTGAGAAAAGCAAGAAATAAGCTGGATAATACCAAGCCATTTTTTGAAAGTCTTCAAATGGGTATTACAGACGTATTACTTCATTATCCTGACATGGAACATATGTATTTTGATAATGCAAATGAAGACAGAGATAAGATTAAGAAAAAGGCTTATATTATCGTAACCGGCGATAAGGGAATGGCCGGTGCTTATAATCATAATGTTATAAAAGAAGCCTTAAGTCGTATTAATAAAGACGATAAACTCCTTATAGTAGGAGAGCTTGGAAGGCATGCTTTTAGTGCTATGGGTTACGAGGTGGATCCGGAGTTTTTATTCTCTGCCAACAACCCTTCTATACATAGAGCCAGAGTTATAAGTGAGACAATTATCGAAATGTTTGATAATGATGTAATTGATGAGGTTAACATTATATTTACATATATGGTTAACTCAATGAAATCAGAGCTTAGGGTTGAACAGCTCTTACCACTTAAAACTCATACCTTTATGAAGGATTCGCTTTTACAGAAGGCTATGACTGAAAGAGAATCTGAAAAGACTTTAGAGCAGATAGCCAGAGAGGCAGAGGATTGGTATCAGATATATCCTACACCTAGAAAGCTTCTTACAAAGATTGTTAGAAACTATATTACAGGTTATATTTACGGTGTACTTGTAGAGGCGTCAGCCAGTGAAGAAAATGCACGTATGATGGCTATGCAGTCAGCTACAGATAATGCAAGGGATATGTTATCATCCTTAAAAATAGAATTTAACAGAGTGAGACAGGCAGCCATAACTCAGGAGATTACTGAGGTTATAGGCGGTGCCAAGGCTTTAAAGAAAGCTGGTAAATGAAAGGATTCATATGGAGTATAAAGGTAAAATTGTTAAGGTGTCAGGTCCTGTTGTGGATGTGGAATTTCCCGATGGTAACCTTCCAAATATTAAGGCAGCCTTAACTGTTATGAATGGTGATAAAAAGTGCGTTATGGAGGTTGCACAGCATATAGGACAAAGTGTTGTAAGATGTATTATGCTTGCTGCCAGTGAAGGTCTTTGTCGTGATATGGAGGTTACTTCTAACGGTAAAGGTATTACGGTACCTGTAGGTAAGGCTACCCTTGGAAGACTTTTTAATGTACTTGGAGAGCCAATAGATAATATGGGAGAGGTGGCTGTTAGTGAGAACGAAACAAGAGTTATTCACAGAGAACCACCTACATTTGAAGAACAAAGCCCTGTTGTAGAGATTCTTGAGACTGGTATTAAGGTTATAGACCTTCTTGCACCTTATGCAAAGGGTGGTAAAATCGGTCTCTTCGGTGGTGCCGGTGTAGGTAAAACCGTACTTATACAGGAGCTTATACATAATATTGCAACTGAAAGTGGTGGATATTCTATATTTACAGGTGTTGGAGAGAGATCCAGAGAGGGTAATGACCTTTGGACTGAGATGGGAGAGTCCGGAGTTCTTGAAAAGACAGCACTTGTATTTGGTCAGATGAATGAGCCACCTGGAGCCAGAATGAGAGTTGCTCAGACCGGTCTTACCATGGCTGAGTATTTTAGAGATGTTGAGAATAGAGATGTGCTTTTATTCATTGATAACATTTTCAGATTTATTCAGGCAGGTAGTGAGGTTTCAGCTCTTCTTGGACGTATGCCTAGTGCCGTTGGTTATCAGCCAACACTTGCTAATGACTTAGGTGAACTTCAGGAGAGAATCGCATCTACTAAGAAGGGTTCTGTTACCAGTGTACAGGCAGTTTACGTTCCTGCGGACGACTTTACTGATCCTGCTCCTGCAACAACCTTCTCACATCTGGATGCAACTACAGTATTATCCCGTAAGATTGCTGAGCAGGGTATTTATCCTGCAGTTGATCCCCTTGAATCTTCTTCTAGAATCTTAGAGGCAGATGTTATAGGTGAAGAGCATTACAATGTTGCCAGAAGGGTACAGGAAATGCTTCAGAAATATAAGGAATTACAGGATATTATCGCTATTCTCGGTATGGAAGAATTATCTGACGAGGATAAGCTTACTGTATATAGAGCAAGAAAGATTCAGAGATTTTTATCTCAGCCTTTCCATGTAGCTGAAAACTTTACTGGAACTCCTGGTATCTTCGTACCTTTGAAGGAAACCATTAAAGGCTTTAAGGCTATTATCGAGGGTGAGATGGACGATTATCCTGAAAGCGCATTCTTTAATGTTGGAACTATTAATGATGTTAAAGCAAAATACGAAAGTGACAAATAATATATGAATACTTTTTATTTGAAAATACTTGCGTGTGACAGGGTATTTTATGAGGGTGAAGCAACTATTCTTGTGTTCCCTGTAGAAGACGGTGAAATGGCTATTATGGCTCATCATGAACAGCTTATGTCTGCTGTTGAAATCGGTACCTTGAGATTCAAAACACCGGATGGTGAAGAGCATATAGCTATCGTATCTGATGGAATGATTACAGTTAAAAAGAATAGAGCTGTGGTTTTAGTTTACTCTGCTGAAAAGCCGGAGGAAATAGATGCATTTAGAGCTGAGGCAGCATTGGAGCGTGCCCGTGAACAGATGCAGCAAAAGCAAAGTATTATAGATTATCACATTTCGGCGGCATCCATGGCTAGAGCTATGGCCAGATTATCGGGTAAGAACAGAGGACGTAAAACATGAGGATAGTATTAAGAATTGTTGCTATTTTACTCTTGTCTTCACTTATATCTATAGGACTTATTCAGATTAATAACGGCAATAACAATAACGTATTTAAAAATGATTCGGATAAGTCCCAGAGTTTAGATTCGGATAATGAGTCTGATTCTAAAGAGGAAAAATATGATTCTTATAGTAGTATTTTTTCAATAGATAACAGTGTAGAAGGAGATAATTATAATAATTTATCTGATGCTGAAGAAGATAATACTGACAGCACTGATAATTATGATGATTTTACCTTACATAAAACTGTATTTAAACAGTTTCTTATAAAGGATAAGGATAGTCTTTATGTAAAATGGAAGAAAATCCAGGGAGCAGAGGGTTATATTATCTATAAGAATGATAAGAAGCTTAAAAAGGTTAAGAAAAAGGGTAAGAATTATTGCACTGTCAGTAAATTAAAATATAATAAAACCTATAAAATTTCCGTGGTAGCTTATAAGGGTACACTTAAGAGTGAGAAAACCTCTAAAAATGTTAAGTTTAAGCTTAGAACAAAGGTTAAAAAGGGTATTAGATATTATTATAATTTAAATAAAAAGAAGATTAAAAATCTTAATGGTTTTATAGATACAAAGGGACCTTATACCATAAAGGTTAATCTTACAAGGTCTGTTACAACTATATATATGAATGGTTCTAAGGGTGAGCTTATTCCTATTAAGAGCTTTTTATGTTCACCTGGAACCTATACAAGTCCTGGAACCTGGAATCTTGGAGATAAGTACAGATTTAGACAGCTTCTCTATAACAGTAACAGTCAGTGGGCTTGTAGAATTCATGATAAAATATTATTCCATACCACCCCTTATTTATCCTATGGAACTAATAAAACTCTTGATGTTAAGGAGTATAATAAGCTTGGCACAAGGGCTTCTCATGGTTGTATAAGACTTAGATGTGTGGATATGAAATGGATATATGATAAATGTGACAGAACTACCAAGGTGGTTATCTATGAGTCTAAGAAGGCAGGTCCATTTGGAAAACCAAAGCTTAAAAAGCTTCCTGCATGGCATGACTGGGATCCTACAGATCCAACTGCTAAGAAGTATTGCAAGAAGAAAAAATGTCATTAAAAGAAAAGAGAGATTATTTTGAAATTTAAAAATATGGAAAAGGTTTCATCAGGTAAGTTTATAACCAGATATGATATAACCTATGAAACCGTTGATAAAATTGATAAGGTTTATGAAATGATTAGCAGAAATCCTGATATTAAGGATTTTAAAGAGCTTGCTGATCATGCACCTGATTCAGTGGTTATTATTATGCATGATGAAACAGGTGAGAAGGTCCTTCTAAATAAAGAATTTAGAATGCCTTGTGGTGATTTTGTATATAACTTTCCTGCAGGTCTGATAGATCCGGGGGAAGAATTTTTGGAAAGCGCCAAAAGAGAGCTAAAGGAAGAGACAGGCCTTGATTTATTAGAGATTAAGGATGTGCTTTTTGACAGCTTTTCAGCCATTGGATTTTCCAATGAAAAAAATGTTTGTGTTGTTGGAGTGGCTGGGGGTGAGTTTTCAGAGAGCTCATCTACCTTAGAAGAAATCGAAGCTAAGTGGTATACAAAGGCTGAGGTTAGAGAACTTCTAAAGGATAAATATTTTGCCGCAAGAACACAGGCCTATTGCTATTTATGGAGTAAATAATTAATTATGAGTAAGTATATTTTGCATGTTGATGTTAATTCTGCATTTCTTTCCTGGACTGCAGTAAAAGAATTAGAGGATAATCCTGAAGCAGTTGATTTAAGAACCATCCCTTCAGGTATTGCAGGTGACGCTAACAGCAGGCATGGTATACTTACAGCTCTTTCTATACCTGCCAAGAAATGTGGTATTCATACAGCAGAAAATCTTGGCAGTGCATTAAAGAAATGTCCCGAGCTGGTCCTTAGAAGTGCTGATTTTCGTGTATATAAAGCATTTTCGGACCAGTTTATTAATATTCTTAAAGAGTTTTCACCTAAGGTTATGCAGGTTTCCATAGATGAAGCCTATGTGGATATAACTAATTCTAAAGCATTATTTGAAAACTTAGGTGAAGCTTATTCTAAATATGAATTCCCTATTAATGCAGCTTATTACATTAAGGATACAATTAAAGACCGTTTAAAATTCACAGTAAATGTAGGAGTTTCTGTTAATAGAATTCTTGCCAAAATGGCTTCTGATTTTGTTAAGCCTGATAAGGTTCATACTCTGTTTCCAAGTGAGATAGAGGAAAAAATGTGGAAGCTTGATATAGGTAAGCTCTATGGCTGTGGAAGACAGACTGCCGATAAATTAAAGCTTTTAGGGGTTAATACCATTGGGCAGGCTGCTAAAATGGATGAAAAACTTTTAAAGCAAATCCTTGGAGAAAAGCAGGGGGAGTATATCTATAATAGCGCTAATGGAATCGGAAGTGACAAGGTGGTTGCCACTGAAAGAGATCCAAAAAGCTATTCTAATGAAATTACCTTAAGCTTTGATATTACCCGTGAAAACTATGATCAGTTTGCACTTAAAATCATAAGCGATATTTCTGAAGAGGTAGCCTATAGATTACGTAATGATAATGCTACCTGTAATACTGTTGGTGTAGTTGTAAAAACTAATAATTTTAAAAGAAAATCAAAACAAATATCCTTTGATAATCCTACTAATATAACTAAGGTTATAAGCTCTCATGCAAAGGAGCTTATGAATGAACTTATGCTTGGCGAAAATGGCGTATTTAAAACCTCTACAGGTGTTAGACTTATAGGGGTTGTTTGTTCTGGTCTTAATAAAAATCAGGAAAGACAGCTTAGTATATTTGACACCTTAGAAGACGATTTCAAGAAAAATGCTAGTAATAAAAGTCTAAATTCTAATAAAGACAATAGTAAAAGTATTGATTATAATTATGACAGTGAAAAGTTGGAAAAACTTGACGCTATGCTTGATTTAAGCAGAAAGAAATTTGGCAAGGGTGCCATTAAACGCGCAGGAAGTCTTGAAATACTTAAGAGAAAGGATAGAAAGGATTATGACGGAGAGTAGATTTATATCTATAAAAAAACTTTTAGTTTTATTTACCGCCTTAATATTTCTTACAGGTTGTTCTAATAAATCTAAAGATGCAATTAGCTTTAATAAAGATAATTTTAACAGTAAAACAGCACTTTCATTTTCAAAGACCAGTGGTAATTATGAGGAGTTTTCTTTAACATTAAAATCCGATATAAAAGATGCAAAAATTTATTATACCTTGGATGGTAGTGATCCTACTACCAGTAAGACTAAAAAGCTCTATGAAAAACCTATAGAGGTTAAGTCAAGAGAAAATGATGAGAATGATATTGCAGCTATTGATCCTATAAAATTTGATAGTGTAAATATTAAGCTCAACAAAAAAAGAACTGCCTTTGAGGCTAAGTCCAAGGCACCGGATAAAGAGGATGTAGATAAGATTACTGTAGTTAAGGCTTATGCTAAAAATAAAGCCGGCGAGACTAAGGTTATAACTCATAGTTATTTTACGGGAGATATGACAGATCATATTGAGGGAATAAAGGAGTCCTGTAAGGCTTCTGGTAAGAAGCTTGCAATTATGTCCTTATCCACTGATAAAGATAATCTTTTTGATGATACCAAGGGAATCTATGTTAAGGGTGATGTTTATAATGAGGCCCTTAAGGAGCATATGGATGATGAAGGTAAAATTAATGATGGTGATCCTGTGGAAATGTCCAGAAGACTGGAAGCAAACTATAATCAGAGAGGCAAGGAGTGGGAGAGAGAAATTCACATGGATTACTTTGAATCAGATGGTGACTCTACTTCCTTAAAGCTTTCTCAGGATTGTGGTATAAGAATATCAGGTAACTATTCCAGAGGTGATTTAAATAAAGGTTTAAGACTTTATGCCAGAAAAAAATATGGTAATAAAACCTTTAAATATCCTTTCTTTGAAGAGAGTAAAGACACTAAGGGAAAGGTAGTTCAAAAGTTTAAAAAGCTTTCTCTTAGAAATGGTGGTAACTGTGCATTTACAGGAAGATATCAGGATGCTTACTGGCAGTCCATGATGAGTGATTTATATATATCCACTCAGGCCAGCAGACCTTGTGTTGTATATATAAATGGTGAATATTTTGGATTGTATGTATTACAGGAGGATTTCTGTGGTAAATATTATGAGCAGAAATACGGCGTCTTTGATGACAGTGTGGTTTCCTATAAGGGAGATGCAGAAAAATATGCCAGAGGTTATGCGCTAGATGACGGACAGCTTCCTGAAGAGGTTGATGAATCCTATTATTTTGAAGATTTAAATAACTTCTTTGAGTCTCATGAGGATTTAAAGAGCAAGGAGCATTATGAACAATTTACCAAAATGGTAGATCCGAATTTTGTTATGGATTATTTTGCCGCCAATGTGTGGCTTGATAATAAATGGGACTGGCCGGGTAAAAACTGGACAGCCTGGAGAACCATAAAGAAGGATGCTAAAGTAGATTATGCAGATGACAGATGGCGACTGTGTATATACGATCTGGACTTTGGAGGCTTTAGTGGAGCTAATGATGCTGTTACTAATACCATTCAGGTGGATGGTTACAGTCCGGATGATAAAGGACTTCTTTCCTTTGAAACTGATAATCCTATAAGGCTTATGTTTGCTTATCTTATGACTAATGAAGAATTTAGAAATAAATATATCGAAAGACTTGATAAGCTTACAGAGGAAAACTTTGAAACAAAGCAGGCTATTGAAAAGCTTGATACTATTAATGATACTTATTCTCCACTTATGGAGCAGTTCTTTGACAGATATGGAGTGGGTAGCATGGGGGCTGTAGAAGACAGCTACAATAATCTCAAGGAATTTATGGAAGAAAGACCTAAGCATATTAAGCAAATGAAGGACTGGATTAAGAAGCAGTATAAATAGGATTTTAAGTTTAATATTTTGTAGTTAATAATAATGGAAAATTATAAAATTATATGGAGAAGTAATTATGGACAACAGATATATTTTTAAAAGACTAGAGAAAAAGTATCTGATAGATGTAGAGCAAATGAAGTTGCTTGCAGAACTGATTTCAAAACATTTGCCACCGGATATACATGGTGAATCTACAGTTTTAAACATTTATTATGATACTGATGATTTCAGAATTATAAGAGACTCATTAAGAAAGCCTGTTTATAAGGAAAAATTAAGGTTAAGGAGTTACAATGTTCCAGTGAAATCAAGCCTTGTATTTGCTGAAATTAAAAAGAAATACAAGGGGGTTGTTTATAAGAGAAGGATACAGGGTAATTGTTCTTCTCTGGAAAAATTTTTGCTTGAAGATAATTATAAGCTTCATGGAAGTGAATCTCCCTTTGATGCACAGATAAGAAGAGAAATAAGACAGTTTTTAAGCTTCTATAAGCCGTCGCCTAAGGTGTTTATATCCTACGACAGAATGGCCTTTGGTGAAGATACTGGTTTAAGGGTAACCTTTGACAGAAATCTGTTTTTTAGAACGGATGATTTAAGTCTTATGGAAGGTGCAAAGGGTAAAAGGATTATTCCTAAAGATCAGGTTATAATGGAGGTTAAAACAGAGGGTGCAGTTCCTTTGTGGTTAGTGCATTTCTTAAGTGAAAATAAGATTTATCCAACTTCATTTTCCAAATATGGAACCTGTTATTCAAAGTTTATTTTAAATGATCAGGTTAGTAAATCAGGTTAGTAAATCAGGTTAATAAAGCTTGTTAATAATAAGGTTAAGGAATAAAGAAATATAGATATCAAATAATCAAAAAAATAATTTATTAAAAAGGAAAAAAATTATGAGTAATTTATTATTAAATAGTGTTTCAAATACAGGTTTTAGCATAAAGATATTATGCATTTGCATAGTTGCATCTATTATTTTTGGTTTTATTAATGCAGTAGTATTTTTATACAGATATAAGAGATCAAACAGCTTTTTCTTAACTCTTATTCTGGTTCCTGTTACTGTATGCGTTATTATTATGCTTGTAAATGGTAATATTGGTACGGGTATTGCTGTAGCAGGTGCATTTACACTTGTTCGTTTTAGAAGTATTCCGGGTACTGCAAGAGAGATTACAGCCATATTTGTTTCCATGGCTATAGGTCTTGCAGCTGGTATGGGATATGTTGGAGTAGCAGGAATCGTTCTTATAGCTTCCAGCGTAACTGTTATTATTTTCTCTTTCCTTACAGAGAAAATATTTGTTGATAAGGAGAGAATATTAAAGATAACAATTCCTGAAAATCTTGATTATGACGGACTTTTTGATGAAATATTTTCAAATTATCTCTCAAGATATTCACTTGAATCAGTAGCTACTACTAATATGGGTACAATGTTTTTACTTACCTATAGCGTAAGCTTTAAGAGTAACAAGATTCCTAAGGAATTTATCGATGAGATTAGAGTAAAGAATGCTAATTTAAATATTTCCATTAATAAGAGAGAAGAGTTAGAAGTACTTTAATTATCTTTGTTTAATATATTATATTTCTAATTATAATATTAAAATGTTGCTAAAACCCTTTCAAATGATTATAATTATAAGAAGTATTTTATTGATTGAACAAAGAAAGGAAATAATATGGAGTATTTACTTTTAGTTGTGGGATTTGTTTTACTTGTTAAGGGTGCTGATTTCTTTGTAGATGGAAGTTCCGGAGTTGCTAAGCTATTTAAGGTGCCAACCTTTATTATTGGAATGACTATAGTTGCCATGGGTACAAGTCTTCCAGAGACCTCAGTAAGTATTACAGCGGCTGTAAACCATAATACGGGTGTTGCTTTAGGTAATGCGGTTGGTTCTAATATATTTAATCTTATGATAGTTCTTGGATTTTGTGCTTTATTTACAGCGCTTCCGATTGAAAAGAAAACTCTTGAAAAGGAATATCCTTTCTCGGTTTTAGTAGCTTTAGTATTAGCAGTTCTTGGTGTTATTATGATGACTCTTGGCCATCTTGATGGAATTATTTTACTTCTTATTTTTGTATTTTTCATTGTGTGGATGGTTAAGTCTGCATTAAAAGCAAGAGCTGAGGGAGTAGTTAAGGATTCTGAAGAAGATGATGATAAGGTTAAGCCTATATGGCTTCTCTTAATATTTATAATAGGTGGTATAGCTGCAATTGCCATAGGTGGTAAGCTGGTAGTTAGTTCCGCGTCTAAAATTGCCATTAATTTTGGTATGAGTGATAACCTGGTTGGTCTTACTATAGTTGCCTTTGGTACAAGTCTTCCTGAACTTGTTACATCAGCTATAGCAGCTAAGAAGAAACAGGTAGATATGGCTATTGGTAATGTTATAGGTTCTAATATTTATAATATTTTGTTAGTACTTGGTATTTCTGCAGCCATAAGTCCAATGAGAGTTTCCATGGAAAATATTATTGATATTGTTGTGCTTGTTGTATTCAGTGTTATTGTTTGGATTTTCTGTTGGAGCAAGAAGAAAATTGCCCGTTTAGAGGGTATTATTATGATTGTTCTCTACGCTGCTTATTGTGCATATATTTTTAACAGATAAATTGTTTTAAAATACTTAGAGCATAAGTACTTATTGGTTGATTTACTGTAAGAGTTGAGGTGTCTATGGATAAAGATAAAAAATTTGAAGACTTAAATTTTGCCAAGCTTGACACAGACAGACTTGATAGAACAGGTTTTATGGAAGTGGTTTTCTGTCAGGGTAAAAGTAATTCTCAGCTGGCAGAAATATATGATACCTTATTAAAAAAATATGGTGAGGTTTTTGGAACAAGGGCATCTAAAGAGCAGTATGAAGCTGTTAAGAAAGTAATTCCTGAGATTATTTATGATGAAACCTCAAAGCTATTATATCTTGAAAAGGCTGATAAAAAACTAGTGGGAAATGTTGTGGTTTGTACTGCAGGAACCAGTGATATTCCTGTGGCTGAAGAGGCTGCAAAAACTGCTGAGTTTTTTGGAACAAAGGTTAATAGAATTTATGATATAGGTGTCAGTGGTCTACATAGACTTTTAAAATTTGAAAAGGAACTAAAGGAAGCTAATTGCATAGTCGCAGTAGCAGGTATGGAAGGTGCACTCCCGAGTGTTTTGGGAGGCCTTGTTAGTAATCCTATAGTAGCTGTTCCAACCTCCATAGGTTATGGAGCAAGTCTTCAGGGAATGACAGCTCTTTTAACCATGATTAATTCCTGTGCTAATGGAATAAGTGTTGTAAATATCGATAATGGCTATGGGGCAGGATATATAGCAACTCAGATTAACAGATTGGCAGTTAAGTAAGAGGTTTAATTATAATTTTTATTAGGTAATTATTAATAGATTTACATTTAAATGATTACATTTTGATTTATATATGGTTATTAATATTATTTATTAATAGCATTGATTATATAATGATTATGTAATCATTTTATAATTTTACAATAATTAAAAAGAGGTAATTTATGGGGAATAATAAAATTGATTTAAGTCAGGATATTTTATACCTGGATCTTTCTTCAGGTCTTAGTGGGGATATGTTTGTAGCTTCACTTTTAGACCTTGGGGTTGACAGGAATGCTTTAATGGAAGCCCTTTATTCTATTAAAGATGATGGTTTTAAAATAGTAATTAGTGATAAATTTAAATCAGGAATAAGGGTTAAGGATTTTGATGTGGTTTTAGATTCTAAGCATGAAAACTTTGATCATGATATGGAATATTTACATGGAAATGATGAGAGGTATGTGGCAGAAAAGCATCATGAGCATAGTCATGAGCATAGCCATGAACATGAGCATAGTCATGAGCACAGTCACGAGCATGAGCATAGTCACGCCCATAGTCACGGACATTCTCATAATACAGAATATCATCACCATCATGGCAGAGGTTTAAAAGAGGTATTTGCAATAATAGATAAATCCTCCTGTAATGATAATACTAAGGAAATTGCAAAGGATATATTTAATATACTTGCAAAGGCTGAAGCTAAGGCTCATGGAGTGGATATTTCTGAAGTACATTTTCATGAGGTGGGAGCTATAGATTCCATAGTTGATATTATAGCTGCTGCATTTTGTATAGATTATCTTAAGATAAAAAGGACCTGTATTCCTTATATCTCAGAGGGAAAGGGAACTGTAAGATGCCAGCATGGTATATTACCTATTCCTGTGCCTGCAGTTACTTCCATAGTTATGGATAATGGTCTTATTATAAATAATACAGATGTTTATGGCGAACTCATTACTCCAACAGGAGCTGCAATTGCTGCAAAGCTTGTAACTGAGACTCACCTTCCTGACAAATATAAGATTATAAATACAGGTTATGGTGGAGGTAAGAGAGAGTATAAGACAGCAGGCTTTGTAAGGGCTATTCACATTAGTGAAGAAAACTAAATTTAAAGGCCTATTTACAATTGACTTTTAAATAGTTATCATTTAAAATTAATACTTTGTTAGGTTTTAAAATTTATAAAACTTTTAGAATAATTAAGGAGGACAAAATGATAAAGCAGGGTTTTGATAATGAGAAATATCTGAGTATGCAGTCTGAGCATATTATGGAACGTATTAATAGCTTTGGTGGAAAGCTTTACCTTGAATTTGGTGGAAAGCTTTTTGATGATTATCACGCTTCAAGAGTATTACCTGGTTTTAAGCCTGATTCTAAGATTACAATGCTTAAGCAGTTAAAGGATCAGACAGAGGTTGTTATCGCTATTAAGGCTGGTGACATTGAGAAAAACAAGGTTCGTGGTGATATCGGTATTACTTATGATGTTGATTTATTAAGACTTGTAGATGCATTTACCAATAATGGCTTATATGTTGGAAGTGTTGTTATTACTCAGTTTGAGGGTCAGCCTTCCATAATCGCTTATGAGAAGAAGCTTAAGGCATTAGGCTTAAAGGTTTATAAGCATTATATAATTCCAGGTTATCCTTCTAATATCCCTCAGATTGTTAGTGACGAGGGCTTTGGTAAAAATGATTATATAGAGACTACAAGACCTCTTGTAGTTGTAACTGCTCCAGGTCCTGGAAGCGGAAAAATGGCAACCTGCCTTTCACAGCTTTATCATGAGCATAAGAGAGGAATTATGGCAGGCTATGCTAAGTTCGAGACCTTCCCTATCTGGAACATTCCATTAAATCATCCTGTAAACCTTGCATATGAGGCTGCTACAGCTGATTTAAATGATGTTAACATGATTGATCCTTTCCATCTTGAAACCTATGGAAAGACAGTTGTTAACTATAACAGAGATGTGGAGGTTTTCCCTGTTCTTAAAGCTATATTTGATAAGATTATGGGGAAGAGTATCTACCAGTCACCAACAGACATGGGTGTTAACATGGCAGGCTATGCCATTACCGATGATGAGGTGGTTAAAAAGGCTGCCAATCAGGAAATTATCAGAAGATATTATTCTGTAGGCTGTGAGATTAGAAAGGGTAATGCCGACGAAAGTCAGAGACAGAAGATTGAACTTCTTATGGAAAAGGCCGGTATATCTATAGCTGACAGACCTGTAGTAGCTGCTGCAAATATTGTTGCTGAGGAAACCGGTGGTCCTTCTGCTGCCATGGAAATGGAAGATGGGACCATTATAACAGGTAAGACCACTGAGCTTCTTGGAGCTTCATCAGCACTTATTTTAAATGCATTAAAATACATTGCAGGTATTGATAAGAAGATAAAGCTCATATCTCCTGAGGTTATAGAGCCTATAATGGATCTTAAGGTTTCATATCTTGGATATAACAATCCACTTCTTCATTTGGATGAAATCCTTATAGCCCTTGCTATAGAAGAGCTTACAAACCCTGTTGCAAAGGAAGCCTATGCATGCTTACCACAGCTTGCAGGACGAGAGGTACATTCCTCAGTTATTCTTTCACAGATTGATGTAAGTGTATTTAAGAATCTTGGAATTAATCTTACCTGTGAGCCACAGTATCAGACCAAGAAGCTTTATCATACCTGATACATTTAAAATTATAGGAATAAATATGCTATTAATAAATAAATTGAAATAAATATAATTTTTACATGAAGCATCGATACCTTTTTAGTTTTCTTAAATGAAATTAAATCCGCTACCTGCTTCGGAATGGAGGATCAAATGACACCAGTAAAAGAAGGAAAAGTTAGAGAGATTTATGATAATGGTGATAGCCTTATCATGGTTGCAACAGACAGAATCAGCTGTTTCGATGTAATTTTACATAATGAAATCAGCAAAAAGGGTGAGGTTCTTACTCAGATGTCTAAGTTTTGGTTTGAGATGACAGAGGACCTTGTTCCAAATCATATGCTTTCCACAGATGTTAATGACATGCCTGAATTCTTTAGAAATTCTAAGTTTGAAGGTAAGAGCATGAAGTGTAAGAAGCTTACAATGCTTCCAATTGAGTGTATTGTTCGTGGTTATATTACAGGAAGCGGTTGGGCAAGCTATGTTGAAAATGGTACTGTTTGCGGTATTAAATTACCAGAGGGACTTAAGGAGTCAGATAAGCTTCCTGAGCCTATTTACACACCATCTACCAAGGCTGAAATCGGTGATCATGATGAGAATATTTCATATGAAAAGAGTATTGAGGTTCTTGAAAAAGCCTTCCCTGGAAAGGGAGAGGAGTATGGTAAGAAGCTTAAGGATTTAACCATAGCTCTTTATAAGAAATGTGCAGATTATGCCTTAACTAAGGGTATAATCATTGCTGATACAAAGTTTGAGTTTGGTCTTGACGAGGATGGTAATGTAGTTCTTGGTGATGAGATGCTTACACCTGACAGCTCAAGATTCTGGCCACTTGAGGGATATGAGCCAGGAAAGGGTCAGCCTTCATTTGATAAGCAGTTTGCAAGAGATTATCTTAAGGCTAATCCTGATTGTAACTATACACTTCCTGAGGATATTGTTCAGAAGACAATTGATAAATATCTTCAAGGATATGAACTTTTAACAGGAAAGAGTTTATGATATTTATAATTGAAAGTATTTTACTTGGAATATCACTTGCCATGGATGCTTTTTCAGTGTCCGTGGCAAATGGTATTTCTAAGTCTTTTGTTGAAAGAAAGAAAATGTTTGTAATGGCATTTACATTTGCTTTCTTTCAATTTTTTATGCCGTTTACAGGCTATCTAATTGTTAATATTCTCTCTATGGGAATTAAAAAATTTATAACAATTGTTCCTTATATCGCCTTTATTTTACTTATGTTTTTAGGTGGAAAAATGATAATAGAGAGCATTCTTCATAAAACTGATATTAAGGTTAAGGATGAGCTTACCGTAAAAGAACTTTTAATTCAGGGAGTTGCAACCTCTATAGATGCCTTAAGTGTAGGCTTTGTCATTGTAAAATATTCGATGTTTCAGGCCTTTATGGCATCTCTTATAATAGGTGTCGTTACATTTTTTATCTGTATTTCAGGCTGCGTAATAGGTAAGAAAATAGGTGATAAAATGGGAGAGAAGCTTAATAGTATCGCTGAAATTGTAGGTGGTTGCATACTTGTAGCTATAGGTCTTTGGGTACTGCTTGGTTAGGGTAATATATAAAGGATTATAAAATGGATATAATATGTGAAACCTGTGCATATTATGCATATGACGAAGAATTTGAGGAGTATGTTTGCGATATTAATCTGGATGAGGATGAATATGCAAGACTCTTACAAAGTAATTATAAAACCTGTCCATATTATAAAAATGGAGATGAGTATAAGGTTGTAAGACATCAGATGTAAAAAACTGTTGACAATAAATGTTTATTATTATATTATTTTAATATGAGTTAGCATATACTAACATATCTCGGACGGTTTACACATTTTGACTTTATTTGCTGAAAGTGTTATTATTGCTATAATAGTTAAGAGAATTGTTATGACTTGGAGGAGTTATTTTTTATGTATGAATCTGGTGAAGACTATTTAGAGACAATTTTACTTTTGAAAAAGAAGAAGGGTTCTGTTCGTTCCATAGATGTTGCGAGAGAACTTGGATTTTCTCGTCCAAGTGTAAGTCGTGCCATGGGAATTCTTGAAGAGGGCGGCTATATTTTTAAAGAGGATGATGGAGAGATTAAGCTTACAAAGCTAGGTGAGAAAACAGCTAAGAAGGTTTATGAGAGACATACTTATCTTACAAGCTTTCTTATGAAGATAGCAGGTGTTAATGCTGAAATAGCTGAAAAGGATGCCTGTCGAATAGAACATATCATTAGTGATGAAACCTTTAATGGTATTAAACAATATTTAATTGACAATACTGATTAACTGATATACTTTTCTTATAATTTTTTTCCAGAGAAGGGAGAATGTGCTTTATGTACATTTTCCCTTCTCAATTTTTTTTTGTATTTATATTCTTTTTATGTTTTATGTGTTAAACTTATATGGTATAATAGGTTTCGGCAAATATTTACAAGTTTTTTTGCTAATTATTTTTTTATATTTTAGATAAGGGAAGAAGAAATGAAAGACATTAATGAAGTAAAAGAATTTTTCCAAAAGGATATCTATGCCTATGAAACTACAGGTATAGACATTGTGGATGCAAAACCAACCTATAGTAAGGTTAAGCTTAAAATAGACAGAAGACATTTAAATGCCAATAACTTTCTTATGGGTGCTGTTTACTATACTATGGCAGACTATGCCTTTGCTATTGCTAATAACTATGATTTTGAAAACTCCAAGGTTGTGACTCTTCAGGCGTCCATAAGCTACCAGTCATCACCTAAAACAGAGGAGATTTATGCAGAGTGTAATCTGCAGAAGGATGGAAGAACTACATCCTTTTATGAAACAAAAATAACAGATGGTATGGATAGGCTTCTTGCCACCGTAACTTCTGTTGGATATAAAAAATAATATTTATAATTTTACCTTAGGAGGGAAAAACAATGGATAACAAGATGTATGTAACATGTTTAGATTTAGAGGGCGTTTTAGTTCCTGAGATTTGGATTGCTTTTGCTGAGGCTGTTAATATTCCTGAGCTTAAGAAGACAACTCGTGACGAGCCTGACTATGATAAGCTTATGAATTACAGAATAAATATATTAAAGGAACATAATCTTGGTTTAAAGGAAATTCAGGATACAATAGCTACTATTGATCCACTTCCGGGAGCAAAGGAGTTTCTCGATAAACTTAGAGATAAGGGACAGGTTATTATTATAAGCGATACATTTACACAGTTTGCTAAGCCTCTTATGGAAAAGCTTGGACTTCCAACTATTTTCTGCAATACTCTTGTAGTTTCTGAAACAGGTGAGATTACAGGTTATAAAATGCGTTGCGATGATTCAAAGCTTACTACAGTAAGAGCTTTACAGAGCATTGGTTTCGAGACTATAGCAAGTGGTGACAGCTTTAATGATCTTAAGATGATTAAGGCAAGTAAGGCAGGATTCTTATTTAGAAGTCCTGATAACATTAAGGCTGATTATCCGGAGCTTCCTGCTTTCGAGGATTATGATGACCTTTATAATGCTATAGTTGCAGCTATGGATTAATGGACAATATATATTAATAAATATATATTAATAAATATATATTTATAATGAATGGGAGATTATATGATTACAATACCAGTTTATAATTCAATCATCCTTCCGGAGGTTACATATTATTATCAGTATTCATATTTTATGGAGCTTGCTGGGGATGATTTTAATGAAGGGGAAGAGATAGTATTTATCTTTCTTAAGGAAGAGGTTTCCCCTGAGGAAGCTAGTAGTGAGCATTTTCATGATATTGGAATCTATGCTGTTATTGAAGGGGTTAACGATGGTGGAAACGTTGTTGTTAAGACCTTAAAGAGAGTAGATATAGAGGACTTAGAGGTGAATATGGATAATTTCACCTTCTCATTTACAGAGCGTCCTTATTTGGTAGATTTGGATATTAAAAAGCTTTCTCAGAAATTTAAGGCTTTAAAGTCTAATATCATTAAGTATGTATCTGAGCAGAAATGGGGCTTTGCCATTACCAATTACATGATGCAGTGGAAGTCCATAGAGGAAATCGCTGTTTCCATGTCCTCAAGACTTGATATTACAAGTGAGGAAAAGTATGAGATTATAGCCTGTGATAAGCAGTCTGACAGAGTTGAACTCATTGAAAAGGCTGTTAATCAGATGTTAGTTCTCATGAAGGTAACTAATGAAGCTATAGATGCAACTGATGAGAAAAATGAGAAAATGTATCGTGAAGATGCATTGAAAAAACAGATTTCATTCTTACAGGAGCAGTTAGATGAACTTCATCCTGAGAATATGAGCGATGTGAAGAGGTTCGAGGAGCTTATAGAAAAGGCAGGTATGAATGAGCTTGCCCTTAAGGAAGCTAACAAGGTTCTTTCCAGAATGAAAAATGAAGGTAAGCACAGTCCTGAGTACGGTATTCTTTATGATTATCTGGACTTTGTTACTGAGCTTAACTGGAAGAAAGCTGAATTTAAGGATATAGATATTAATAAAGCTAAAAAGATACTTGATGACGATCACTATGGTCTTAACAAGGTTAAAAGAAGAGTGTTAGAGCAGCTTGCAGTTATGAGTAATAATAAGACTCAGTCAGGCTCCATTCTTTTATTTGTAGGACCTCCTGGAACAGGTAAGACAAGTATCGGTCAGTCCATAGCTCACGCCCTTGACAGAGAATATGTTCGTATTAGTCTTGGTGGTGTAAGAGATGAGGCTGAAATCCGTGGTCACAGACGTACTTATATAGGCGCCATGGCAGGTAGAATTATGGATGGAATCCGTAAATGTGGTGCATCCAATCCTGTTATTGTCTTAGATGAGGTGGATAAATTATCCAGAGATTTCTCAGGAGACCCATCCAGTGCCCTTTTAGAGGTCCTTGACCCTGAACAGAATAATACATTTACAGATCATTATTTAAATGTCCCTTATGACTTATCAGATGTATTTTTCTTATGTACAGCTAATACAGTAGATACAATTCCAGAGCCTCTTTACAACCGTATGGAGGTTATAGATTTTAATGGATATACTGAAAATGAAAAGGTTAAAATCGCAGAGAATCATTTAATTCCTAAGGCTTATAAAACCTATGGTTTAACTAAGTCTAAGTTAAAGATTCCTGAGAAGACCTTAAGAAGCATTATATCAGGTTATACCATGGAATCAGGTGTAAGAACCTTAAAGAGACGTATAGATTCTGTCTTTAGAGCTGCAAGTGTTAAGCTTGTTAGCGGTGAGAAAAAGTCTATATCAGTATCGGTTAAGGCTCTCCCTGAATATATCGATATGAAGCCTATAGAGCATGATTTAAAGCTTAAAACCAGTAAGCCTGGAGTTGTTACAGGTCTTGCCTGGACTATGGCTGGTGGAGAGATTCTCTTTATAGAGACCATGCTTTCAAAGGGTTCAGGAGAGGTTATTATTACAGGTCAGCTTGGAGACGTTATGAAGGAATCAGTTCAGATTGCCATAAGTCTTGTAAAAAGCATGTATCCAAAGGAGGCTGCGGTTTTGTCAGACCATGATTTACATATTCATGTACCTGCAGGAGCAGTTCCAAAGGATGGCCCAAGTGCCGGAATTACCATAACTACAGCACTTACCTCCCTTATATTAAAGAAAAAGGCTCCAGTGGATATAGCCATGACAGGAGAGGTTTCTCTTAGAGGAGTAGTTCTTCCTATAGGCGGACTTCCTGAAAAGCTTATGGCTGCTCAGAGAGCCGGTATAGACAAGGTATTTATACCTGCAGATAATGTAAGAGATCTGGATGATGTATCAGATGAAACAAAGGATGCACTTACCATAGTTCCTGTTAAGGAGGTTAGTCAGGTAATTAAGGAAGTGCTGGGTTAAATAACATTTTAATAAAATGTTATTTAAATAGCTACATTTAATAATTTGGAGGAATTATAATGTTAACACATAAGATTGGACGAAATGATCCTTGTTGGTGTGGAAGTGGTCTTAAATATAAGAAATGCCATCAGGTATTTGATGATAAGATTAAAGCTTTTGCCCGTGAAGGTCATATTGTTCCGGACCACAGTTTGATTAAGACTCCGGAGGATGTAGAAGGTATTAAGAAAAGTGCAAAAATTAACATTGCCTGCTTAGATGCAGTGGCAGAAAAAATTAAAGAGGGCATGTCTACAGAGGACATTAATACAATTGTTCACGAGACAACCATTAAAATGGGCGGTATTCCTGCACCTCTTAACTATGAAGGATTTCCAAAGAGTGTATGTACCTCTTTAAATGATGAGGTATGTCATGGTATTCCTGACAAGGATATTATCCTTAGGGATGGAGATATTATAAATGTGGATTGTTCTACAATTTACAATGGTTATTTCTCTGATTCTTCAAGAATGTTTATGATTGGAAATGTTAAGGAAGAGGATAAAAAGCTTGTAGAGGTTGCTCATGAATGTGTTGAGATTGGTGTCAAATACGTTAAGCCATGGACCTTCCTTGGAGACATGGGAAGCAAGGTTAATGAGCATGCCAAGAAGCATGGATATTCTATAGTTAGAGAAATAGGTGGACATGGTTGTGGACTTGAATTCCATGAAGATCCATTTGTAAGCTATGTTACTGAGCCTGGTACAGAAATGCTTATGGTTCCGGGTATGGTATTTACCATAGAACCAATGGTTAATATGGGTACACATGAATTCTTTACTGACGAGGATAACGGATGGACAGTTTATACTGAAGACGGTAAGAATAGTGCACAGTGGGAGGTTCAGGTTCTTGTAACAGAGGACGGAGCTGAAATCTTAACCTACTAATATTGGTTTAGTACATGTTAAGGCTTATGAATGTGCGGTTTTAGCACTTAACATATTAAAAAATTATATTTAACAAAACCTATCAGGGGCAATTTAGATTTGTAAAAGTCTTGAATTGCCCCATTATATTGGTTTTCTTTAATGAGTTGAACACAACATAATGTTTAATGTAATAATTTTGTAACAATTTAGAAAAATACTTGAAATATTTTATTAATTGAGTTATAATATTTTCATCATAAAGATTTAATATATCTTTTGATTGAAATTTTTATTTGATTTTAAGGGGATTTGTTATGTTAACCGATAGTAATATTTGCAAGAAGTTAATAAAGATTATGATGGTGTTTACACTTGTTACAGTATTTAGTTTTGCTTTTAATGCATTTAATAGCGCAAAGGTTGCAAGCGCTGCATCATGTGATATTAAGACAGCATATGTTGATCCAAGCGTTAAGAAATACGTTAGTGGTCAGAATGTTGTTAAGAGAGCAAGAAAGTATGTTAACAGATTAAGATATGTTTATGGCGGAACAAGCTTAAAGCGTGGTTGTGACTGTTCTGGTTTCGTTCTTCAGATTCTTAAACAGTCAGGTGCTAATTACTGTAAGTATCGTTCAACTTCTTCAATGCTTGCTAACAAGAGAAGAATCGGTAAGTATATTGGAACTAATACAAGAAAGGCAAGGGCAGGAGACATCGTTCTTTATAGCGGTCATGCAGCACTTGCTACTAATGATGGAACAGTTATTAACTGCCAGACAAGCTGCGGTGTTAAGGAGCAGACTCATTCTTATATGAGAAAGTATTTTGGTAGAACTGTTGCTATTATAAGACCTTCAAAGGTTAGCTATAAGTACTAATTAATGGTATTTATAATAATTAAATATTCAGAAAATAATAACTCCCGGGTTTTAGCCCGGGAGTTTTTGAGTTGTATTTTTTGATTAATAATAAAATTTTGTGTATTTATTTAGCGTTTAATTATGTCGGAATTTATGTTCTTGCTGCATTAAAATTCAATAATTTCTCCATTTACTGAGGTTTCTTCCCCTGACTCTAGTGGTATTAAAAGACAAAGCTTTCCATTTACGTGAGTAGAGGTGATTTTATCAGCCTTTTCAGGAGCAACCTTTAATACAATATCGATATTTTTTCCATCCTCATCTAATAAGCCTGATTCCTTTAATTCATTGGAAAGATTTACAATCTGCTTTTCAAGAGCCTTCTTACCTGCTCTTTCTTCAATCTGCTTAATAGCTCTGTTATCAAGAAGCTCATCAGCGTTAGGAAGCTCAGCCTCAAAAAATGTATCGTATTTCTTAGTGAATTTATCAATGCTATCCTCTGAAACACCATTATCCTTTAAAATGGTATTAATCTTTTCAGGAGCCATAACTACAGGCTCATCCTTACCATTTAACTCAATCTGTTCTTCAAGAATGTTATTAATGCTTTCCTGAATATCAAGGATTAAATCCTCTGGAGTTTCATTTTCATTTTCTGCATTATCCTTTATAAGATTAACAAAGGCGTTTTTCTTCTCTGTTGAGGTATATCTGGAGGTAAGTGAAAGTCCATTCTCCCAGAATTCCTTGTGTGGCTCCTTGGTATCCTTGGTATAAAGGAGGATTGAATGAATATCTGTACTTCTGTCTGTAAATGCAGGGAAGGTAAAGGCTGTATCTACATTTCCAACAACCCAGTCTCTGTCAAGAGGAGCGATACAATTCTTATCCTTATTATATCCGAGGCCAGGCTTTGAAAGGGCTACTGGCACAAGGGCACAGATAATATAATCATAAACCTCAAGGGAATCGTCTAATTTCATTCCATCTGTGGTTTTTACAGGAATATCATAAATGTCATGGAAGAGTAGGATTAAGTAATTTCCAACAAAATCATAGTTTTTAATTACATGATCATAGAAGGCCTCCACAGGTGCATCTTCCTTAAGTCCTGTATTTCTAAGAGCGAGAAGAGAATGCTGAATCTCTCCCTCAGCTGAAGCCTCAAGAGGAAATTCAAATTCCAGAAGGTTGTTTCCAAGCTTACCGGAAAGGGCCTTTGATGCGATTTCAACATATTTATGCTTTTCTTCATCCTCTATATTAAAGAAATCCTCGTTGAAGGTTAATACCTTTTCTTTTTCAGCATTAACATAGCAACCACACATTTTATTAATGGTAGTTGTTTCAAATTTTATTCTTCTTTTTATCTCTGTAATGTCTTTCTTATTCATGTTTTCTCCTATCCGGAGCGTTTTTTACACTCCCTATTATTCATAATCTAATATATTATAAAGATTATTATAAATTTCTTCAAGTTTATAAATTTTTAAATTATTAAATTTGTTTTAAATTTGTCATAAAAATTAACATTTTTTAAGAAATATCTTTACAATTATATGCTAATATGCTATATTGTTTACAACATTTAAAGATGTGAAAAAACTTATTACCTAAATGAAATGAACGTTCCTTAAAAAAATAGTACACTTAGAAATCGATCCTTGCACAACAAGGGTCGATTTTTTCTTGGTTTTAAGGATTTTTCAGAGAACTTATTTAGTGAAAATATTAGTTTAAAATATATTTTTACTCTACATTTAACAATTCTTATGGTAAAATAATACCAGTTTATTTGTGATATTTGTCTTAATTAGACTTAGAATAAAATAGAAAGATAATAGAAAGAAATTAGAAAAGGAGTTTTATATAAATGAACGAGAAAATAGCATTATTAATAGATGCAGAAAACACCAGTGTAAAGTATATTGAGGTAGTGTTAAAGGAATTAAAGCAGTATGGTGACATTTCCTTCCAGAGAATGTATGGAGATTTTTCCAATCCTAAGATGCATGAATGGACTAAGAAGGGATTGGAATTTGCCATAGTGCCTATTCATCAGGCAATATACACCACAGGTAAAAATGCAGCTGACATAATGCTTGTTATAGATGCCATGGATATTATGTATGAGAACAATGTAGATGTATTCTGTATAGTTACCTCAGACAGTGATTTTACAAGACTTGCAAACCGTATAAGAGAGAGTGGAAAAAGAGTAATAGGCATGGGTAAAAGTGATGCCTCTAAAACCTTTATTTCCGCCTGCAATGAGTATAAATTCTTAGATAAAATTATGAATGATGAGAGTGATGATGATCATGATAATCTGGATAACATCGAAAACTCAGCCATTACTCCATTAAGTGAGATAAAGATGGCTATTAATTATATAGTTCAGCAGGCAGAGGCCCAGGGAGAGCTTGCCCATCTAGGTTCTACCAAAAGCAGACTCCAGAGAGAGTTTGCGGATTTTGATGAAAGAAACTATGGTTATACCTTATTTAGAAAGTTTATAGAGGATGAAACCAAGTTCGAGCTTGCTTATGAGGGTTCAGCTACATATATAGTGAGAAAGCATCAGGGCAAGGCTAAAAATGTTAAGAATAAGGTTGAAAAATATGTTTTAGAGCAGGCTGAACATAGCATAGAACTTGGCCTTTTAGGTAAGGAAATTAATAAAAAATTCCCTGATTTTAAATACAATGATTTGGGTTATTCCAAGCTTTCAAAATTCGTTGAAAGCGTAAAAGGAGTTAGAATAGTTACTGATGAGCATAATAAAAACTGCGTAAAGCTTAAGAAATAAAGTCTTTATGGTCGCCACGGTCTGTAACTATATTATATCCTATGGAATTCACTCTAATTTTCAAATTATTTAAACCTTCGATGGCTTCTTCATTTGTGGATATTTTATTGTTATAGAGAAGATACTTATTCCTTACATTTTTTGGTGAGAGATTAGGCATAACTACATTAGCTCCTGCAAGGATTCCAAGCTCCCTGCCTTTATCTGAAATGGTACCAAGGGCTGTAGTTGCAGGAAGTAAAACCTTTGGAAGTATAAGGCGGATAAGCCCTAGTAAATACAGGGTTTCTTCAAGGGTGCCGCTCTTTTCATCCTTAAATGGAGTGTCCTTATGGGTTATAAATGGACCGATTCCAATCATCTCCGGCTTAAGCTCTGATAAGAATTTCATATCCTTATAAAGGGTTTCAACTGTCTGATAAGGAGAGCCAACCATAAAGCCTGCACCTACCTGATAACCAATTTCCTTAAGGTTATATAAGCATTTTATTCTGTTATCTAAGGACATTGAAGAAGGATGCAGCTTATTATAATGCTCTGTGTCAGCTGTTTCGTGACGAAGTAAGTATCTGTCAGCTCCTGCGTCATAATAGGCCTTATAGCTTTCATAGCTCTTTTCTCCTATGGAAAGAGTAAGGGCTGTATCAGGAAATCTATTTTTAATGGCTGAAATTATCTCCATTATCTTATCATCGTTAAAATATGGATCCTCGCCCCCCTGAAGTACAAAGGTGCGAAAGCCCATTTCATAGCCCTCCTCGCAACAGGAGAGTATGTCATCCTTAGAAAGCCTGTATCTTTCAGCGTTAGAATTATCCCTTCTAATTCCGCAGTAAAGACAGTTATTCTTACAAATATTTGTAAATTCCAAAAGACCTCTTATGTAAATATCATTTCCATAATGCTTTTTCCTAACAGAAACTGCCTTTTTAAAAAGATAGTCCATTATCTCTTTATTTCTATTAATTAAAAGGCAAATCCATTCGTCCTTTGAAAGAGTATTATTTTCTTCCAGCTTATCTATTAAAGCTATCAAAACATTGTTATTAATATTATTAAATGTATCTTTAGAGTTATTATTTATATCCATTTTTCTTTTCCTAACATAGATTAATATTTATTTAAAAATTCAAGTATTTATATACATTAAGCTTTGAATATACAACAAGCTTATTTGTTAATCTTAAATTAAGTATTATTATCATATTTTTTATAAAATAAGTCAACATATCATAATAGTATTAGAAATAGTAAGATTAATACTAGATTTTTACATTTCTATATGATAAACTATCCTTGTTAAAACTGAGAAAATATACTATGGAGGAGAGAAATATGTCTGAAACATGTCTTGAGAAGCAGCCTTTATCTGATGAGATGTTACAAAAGATTGACGCTTATTGGAGAGCTGCTAATTACTTATCAGCAGGTCAGTTATACCTGCTTGACAATCCGCTTTTAAGAGAGCCTTTAACTCGCGACCAGATTAAGAAAAAGATCGTTGGTCACTGGGGTACTGTTCCTGGACAGAACTTTATCTGGGCTCACTGTAACCGTATTATAAAGCGTTATGACTTAGACCTTATTTATTTATCAGGCCCTGGTCATGGTGGAAACTTCCAGATTGCTAATACTTATATGGAGGGTACCTACAGCGAGGTTTATCCTAATATCAGCCGTGACATCGAGGGTATGAAGAAGATGTTTAAGCAGTTTTCATTCCCATGTGGTGTTCCAAGTCACTGTGCTCCTGAGACTCCAGGTTCCATTAACGAAGGTGGAGAGCTTGGTTATTCTATAGCACATGCTTTTGGTGCTGTATTTGATAACCCTGATCTTATTGCAGTTACTGTTGTAGGTGATGGAGAGTCAGAGACAGGTCCTCTTGCTACTTCATGGCACTCTAATAAATTCTTAAATCCGGTTTCAGATGGTGCGGTTCTTCCAATTTTACATATGAACGGATATAAGATTTCTAATCCAACTGTATTTGCTCGTATTTCACATGAAGAGTGTGAGAGCTTCTTCAAGGGTTGTGGATGGAAGCCTTACTTTGTTGAGGGTGATGATCCTATGACTATGCATAAGAAGATGGCTGAGACATTAGATACAGTTGTAGAAGAGATTAAGGCTATCCAGAAGAATGCTCGTGAGAATAATAACGCAGAGCGTCCAATGTGGCCTATGATCGTTCTTCGTACACCTAAGGGATGGACAGGTCCTAAGGTAGTAGATGGTGACCAGATTGAAGGATCATTTAGAGCTCATCAGGTACCTATTACCATGGAAAAGGACGAGCATCTTGAGCTTCTTGAGAAATGGCTTAAGAGTTATCATCCAGAGGAGCTTTTCGATGAGAATGGTCGTCTTATACCTGAACTTGAGGAATTAACTCCAAAGGGAGATAAGCGTATCGGTGCTAATCCACATGCTAACGGCGGACACCTTCTTAAGGATTTACGTCTTCCTGATTTCCGTGATTACGGTATCGAGGTTGAGCATGGTAAGACTGAAGCACAGGATATGATAGAGCTTGGTGGATACATCCGCGACGTATTCAAGCTTAATAAAGAGAATAAGAACTTCCGTATCTTCGGACCTGATGAGTCTATGTCTAACAGACTTTACAAGGTATTTGAGGAGCAGGAGAGAGATTGGAATGCAGAGCTTATAGATACTGATGATCATCTTGCAAGAGATGGACGTATCATGGACGGTATGCTTTCTGAGCATATGTGCGAGGGATGGCTTGAAGGATATCTTCTTACAGGTCGTCATGGTTTCTTCGCAAGCTATGAAGCATTTATCCGTATCGTTGACTCTATGGCAGCTCAGCATGCTAAGTGGCTTAAGGTTTGTAACCAGTTATCCTGGAGAGCTCCTATAGCTTCACTTAACTTTATTCTTACATCTAATGTATGGCAGCAGGATCACAACGGATTCACACATCAGGATCCTGGATTCTTAGATCATATTTCAAATAAGAAGGCAGACGTTGTACGTATGTACCTTCCACCTGATACTAACTGCTTACTTTCTTGCTTTGATCACTGTATCAAGAGTAAGAATTATGTAAATGCTATCGTTGCTTCAAAGCATCCAAGCCGTCAGTGGCTTACTATGGAGCAGGCTGTTAAGCATTGTACACAGGGTGTTGGTATCTGGGATTGGGCAAGTAATGACCAGGGTGAAGAGCCTGATGTTGTTATGGCTTGCTGTGGTGATACACCTACACTTGAGACTATGGCTGCAATTACAATTCTTCATGACGAGCTTCCAGACTTAAAGGTTCGTGCTATTAATGTGGTTGACCTCTTTAAGTTAGAGCCTGCATCAAAGCATCCTCATGGTCTTTCAGACAGAGAGTATGATGCACTCTTTACTAAGGATAAGCCTGTTATATTTGCATTCCATGGTTATCCAACACTTATTCATGAGCTTACTTATGATCGTAACAATCGTAACCTTTCAGTTCATGGATATCTTGAGGAGGGTACCATCACAACACCATTCGATATGCGTGTTCAGAATGAAATCGACAGATTTAACCTTGTTAAGGATGTTATTATGCACCTTCCACAGCTTGGCAATAAGGGATCACATCTCATCCAGAAGATGAATGATAAGCTTATCGAGCATAAGCAGTACATTGCTGAGTATGGCCAGGATCTTGAAGAAGTTAGAAACTGGCAGTGGCACTAATTTGAATTAATTTGAATTAGTAAATTTCAAATCCATAAATTTTACAAACTGTCGCATGATAAGAATTTCATGCGGCAGTTTTTTTGTGGGAAATCTTTATTTATCAAGGTTTATAGCGGTTTTAACTTAAAAATTAGTTGTAATTTATGCCATTAAGTGATAATATTACTATAATTGATAAAATGAGATAAATATGATAGGAGATAAAAGTGGATTATACAATTGGAAAAAGTGATAAAATGGATCCTTATGAGGTTTTGGACGAAATAACTGAGGGATTTGAAAAACCTATATTGATTTTATATTTTACTCCTGTGGAAATATTTAAGGAGTTTTCTGAGATACTTAGTGTTAAGTATCCTGACAGTGTTTGTATGGGAGCTACTACAAGAATTGCCATAACTAAGTCATGGGTTAATGAAAGTGGAAGTGTGGCAGTTGCATTTGAAAGTGGTATTTCATGTAGTGCGGGCATTCTTAAAAATATTAATAAATATCCTATAAAATATGCATCTGAGGTAAAAAGAGCCTTAAATGAAATAGATGAGACTGAAAATACCATTTGCTTCGAACTTTCTACAGGCTTAATGGGCGGTGAAGAATCTGTTCTTTCAACTCTTAATTCTGTGCTTCATAAAGAAAAAATTAAGGTTGTGGGAGGAAGTGCAGGTAATATATCCGGTGATACCACCTATGTATCCCTTAATGGAAGGATACTTGATAATTCAGCGGTGTTTGTGCTTATTCATAATAAATATGGCGCCATACATTACTTTAGAGAAAATATTTATGAGCCAATGAATGATAACAAAATTATTGCTACAGATGTGGATTTGAAAAAAAGAATTGTACGTGAATATAACCACAGACCGGCTATTGATGTATATGCTGAGGAGTTGGGTGTGCCTGTGGAAAATATTGAAGAGCAATTGGATAAGCATCCTGTTGGCCGTTTTGTGGGTAATAGAATGTTTATTACTGCTAATAAAAGTATTACAGAAGACAGGGGAATTCAATATCATTCAAGAATTTATAATAATACCAGACTTTCAGTATTAAAGCCTGCTGATTACAGGGAGGTTAATGAAGAAACCTTTGATAAGATTAAGGAAGAGGTTCCGGAACCATCCTTTACTATATTAGTTCATTGTCTGGCAAGAACAGAGCTGTTTTTAAATGACGGATATATGAAGGAATACTCTAAAAAGTTTGGTGCTGAACTTGGAAGTTATATAGGCTTCTCAGGTTATGGTGAGCAGTATTCAAGATATAATTTTAACATGACTGCAATTATTATTGTTTTTGAATAAAAGAGGTGACTATGGTTTTATTTAATAAGAATCCGAAAAAGGAAGAAGAGTTTGATACAGGTCAGAATCTAAAGCAGAATAAGCCTGTAAAAACTAAAAAAGGATCACAAAATAGTAGGGATATTGAATATGTTTCGGATGGAATGAATTATCTCTATGAAAGAATGAAGCATTATATGTCTGATGAGGTAGAAATATCAGACAAAATGAATAATATAGCAGATCTTTCTTATGAGACAGGTAATAAAATAGAAAACATTTATAGAAACATGGAAAAAAACAGTAGGGAGTTTAGAGAGTTTACTGAGTTTTATGGTAAAATCAGTACATCTCTAAGTACTGTTGAAAATAGTGTTGATAAGGCTGGAGATAATGTACAGTATTTATCAGAGTCCTTATATAAATCTCAAGAGGAAATGCTTGAGATTCAGAAGGCTTTTACAAAGCTTGAAAATGATTTTAAAAACATTAGTAAATATGTTAAGAATATTAATGGTATTGCACATACTACCCATCTTTTAAGCTTAAATGCTTCCGTAGAAGCTGCTAAGGCGGGAGAGTTTGGAACAGGTTTTACTGTGGTTGCAGATCATATTGAAAAGCTTTCAGATTCTACCAAATCCATGGAAAAAAGCATTACTAAATCCATGACAGAGCTTTATAATTCCATAGATGCCCTTAGAAAAGAAATAGATGATTCTTCAATTGTTGTAGAAAAAAGTCTTATGCTTTCTGAGGATTTAAAGAATTCCTATAAGAATATAGTTTTAGCGGGAGACAGAGCAAAGGGCTCTGTAGAACAGTTAGATAAGATTGTTACCAAAAGTAAATCCAACCAAAATATACTCAGTGAATCTCTTGATTCTGTAAGTGAAAGTGTTGGTGAGATTGACACTGAGATACTTGATTTGGGTGAAAAGAACAGCGAAAAATCCATATCTCTTGGAGAAATGGTGGATATTATATTGCAATTCTTAAAGTTGGTTGAAGATTATAAATAATCGTCTGTTTTATTTAATTTAAATATAATATCCTTAGTTTCCTGCATTAAGGTGTTATAATCATTATTAACCTCTAATGCAATCTTAATCTGGTTACTAACGTCATTCGCTGCGTTATTAACTACATTCATATTATTTGAAAAATCAATATTAGAATCTTTTAATTTCTGAAGGTTGTCGTTTAATACTACAACCTTCTTTGTCATTTTATCCAATTCATTATAAAGATTATTAGTACTGTTAACTGTGGATTCTAAGGATTCAAAATCAGTTGATGCCTCAGAAGTAAGGGAGTTAAGAGTTTCATACAAATTATCTATATCCAGACTAAAGTTACCGGTAATCTCTGAAATTTCGTCATTGGAATTCTGTATTTTTGTGGCAAGCTTTGAGATTTCAGAAGCTACATTTGCAAAGCCTCGTCCTTCCTTACCTGCTTTTGCAGCCTCGATGGAGGCGTTAAGGGCGAGAATTGAATTCTGACTGTTAATTTCATCAATCATATTGGTGATGGATAAAACCTTTTTAATATGATTATTTAAAACATTTAACTGTTCAGCTATAGTAACACTTCCCTTTTTAGATATATCCATATATTTGGAAAGCTTTTCAACTGATAATTTTAAGCTTTCAATCTCTATATTAGTAGTAGATACAGTATCTGTAATATCCTTACATAAAAGCTCGATTCTCTTTATGGCAAGAGATGTATCCTCTGCATTTTCTTCCTGTGAAAGAATTGTATTAGTGGTAGTTTCATTACTTTTAAGAATATTTGTAATGGATTTTTTGGATTTTTCTGATGCTTTATCAAGCTGATTAAATTTATAGGTAGCTTCAGAAATACCTTTATTAATGCTATTATTAGTCTCTATTAAATCGTTGGTAAGCTTTTCGGAATTAATCTTTTCCTTTTCAATCTGCTTAAGTTTTTCGTTATTATTACGGTTCAAAAGGTTAGAAGCAGTAATAAGAAAATAGTTGAATAAAAGAATTTCACCGATTTTAATAAAACCATCCATCATAAGAGAGGTGGTTAATTCATCAACCATTACGACCTTTGCATAATAAGCAATATTTGAAATGATTATAAGTCCTGAATAATAAATGGTAAATTTCATATCATTATAGCAAAGTATAATAAGTGAAATGAAAAATGCATATACAAATACCATTTCAGAAGAAGAAGTAAATAATATGAAAATATAAAATAGTATAAAGCTTATAGTCATAAAATACCTTACAGATTTCCCTGCAGGATTAATAAAATAAACAATTATGGTGACTATCATTGGTATAAATGCTATGGAAAAAATAAGTATCAATGGAAATAATGGAATTGTTTTATTTATAAACAGAATAAAATACCAAATAACAAGCAATATCATCATAGTTGAATAGCAGTTTACAACTGATTTATTACATCTTTTAAGAAATTTTTTATCATCTTCATTATATTTATTAGAAGCTTTGATGTTTTTATTAATATCATTTATTAAGCGTAACAAGGATAGATCCTCCATTTTCTTCAATAGTATTCGTAGGTATATACCCAATAATTATGAAAATTTTAACATAAATTTAAGATACAGGCAATAGAAATCGTTATTTTATGCATTTTTTATGCATTTTAATGCATTTTTTTCTTGCAATGGATATGTATTTGTGATATTATTTCAAAGTACGCGTATTAGAGGAAGTCTCTAATATAATTAAACACGGGAATACTTATACGCTTGCTCGGTGCTTTTATTAAATATTCTAATATAAGTTTTGCAATCGTAAAAAAACACGGTATTTTCGGAAGATTAACCAAATGGAGGTATTAAAATGAGCGTAATTTCTATGAAACAGTTACTTGAAGCAGGTGTGCACTTTGGACACCAGACAAGAAGATGGAACCCTAAAATGGCTGAGTATATCTATACTGAGCGTAACGGAATCCACATCATTGACTTACAGAAGACTGTAGGTATGGTTGATTCTGCTTACAATGCAATCAAGGATATCGTAGCTAATGGTGGTAATGTTCTTTTCGTTGGTACTAAGAAGCAGGCACGCGATTCAGTTAAGTCAGAGGCATTAAGATGTGGTATGTACTTCGTTAATGAGAGATGGCTTGGTGGAATGCTTACAAACTTCTCAACAATTAAGACTCGTATTAAGAGACTTAAGGAAATTGAGGCTATGAGCGAGGATGGTACATTTGATGTACTTCCTAAGAAGGAAGTTATCTTAATCAAGAAGGAATGGGAAAAGCTTGAGAGAAACTTAGGTGGAATTAAGGATATGCCTGGTACACCTGATGCAATCTTCGTAGTTGATCCTAAGCAGGAGAGAATCTGTATTTCAGAGGCTCATAAGCTTGGTATTCCTTTATTCGGTATTGCAGATACAAACTGTGATCCTGAGGAGCTTGATTATGTAATTCCTGGTAATGATGATGCTATCAGAGCTGTAAAGCTTATCGTTTCTACTATGGCTGATGCAGTTATCGAGGCTAATCAGGGTGAGGCTCATGAGGTTGCTGAGGAAGAGGCAGCTGAGGCTACTGAGAGTACAGAAGAGTAATATCATATAAGAAAGGAATATATAAAAATGGCTATTTCAGCAAAACAGGTTAAAGAACTTAGAGAAATTTCCGGTGCAGGAATGATGGATTGTAAGAAAGCCCTTACTGAAACAGATGGTGATATGGATAAGGCTGTTGAGTGGCTCCGTGAGAATGGTCTTGCAAAGGCTGCTAAGAAGGCTGATCGTATCGCAGCTGAGGGTATGGTTAGTATAAATATTGATGCTAGTGGTAAGAAGGCTTCTATCGTAGAAGTTAACTCAGAGACTGACTTCGTTGCTAAGAACGAGAAGTTCCAGACATATGTAAAGGATGTTGCTTGCCAGGTTATGAACTCAAGCGCTACAGACATCGATACATTTATGGCTGAGAAGTGGCAGGATTCTGATGTAACAGTTGATGATAACAATAAGGCTATGATCGCTGTTATAGGTGAGAACTTAAAGATTCGTCGTTTTGAGAGAGTTGAGACAACAGGTCTTATTGGTTCTTACATCCACAATGGTGGTAAGATTGGTGTTATCGTTGAGGTTGATACTGATTCTGATGCAGATGCAGTTAAGCAGGCTATCGAAATGATCGCTATGCAGGTTTGCTCAATGAATCCTAAGTATCTTAGCGATGCTGATGTTGACCAGGATTGGTTAAATAGCGAGAAGGAAGTACTTCGTGCTCAGATTAACAACGATCCTAAGGAAGCTTCAAAGCCTGATAAGGTTAAGGAAGGTATGATTGCAGGACGTATTAAGAAGCAGCTTAAGGAAGTATGTCTTCTTGATCAGGCATATGTATTCGCTGAGGACGGAAAGCAGAGCGTAAAGCAGTACTGTGATTCTGTTGCTAAGGATAACGGATGCAAGTTCGAGATTAAGTCTTACATCAGATTTGAGACTGGTGAAGGTATCGAGAAGAAGAGCGAAGATTTCGCCGCTGAGGTTGCTGCTCAGATGCAGTAATCATTAGACTTTAGTCTATAATATATGAATTTTGAGGGATTGTGTTTTTGCACAATCCCTTTTTTGTGCAGTTTGGGTATGGAAATATTATTTTTTCCTTTTATTTAAGGCATAAAAGTGTTATAATTACATTTAAGTTAGTTGGCAAGTGATGATAATTACATACCTTTTTTAATGGGGAAATGAGGTCAATATGAATATAGAAGTTCAGATTTGCGGCCTGGTATTACTCTTATTAATTATGAGTATGTCCTTTAGCCGTCGTTCTATATGGCTTAAGACCAGAAAAATGTACATATTTACCCTGGTTTCATCTATCATTTCCATATCCCTTGATGCGGCTTCCGTTGTGGCTATAATAAGGGCTGATGGTGTTTATACAATGGATATTCAGGTGATTTGTAAGCTTTATTTGCTTTCACTTATAATTACGATTTTTTCAACTTATTTGTATATTTCGGTAGATGTAAGTCATGAATTTAAAAATTATAAGCTTGATTTATTTTTAAACTGCATGTTTATTCTGACATGTGGTGTACTTCTGTACGTTTTAAATATATATTATTTTGATGATAACAAGGGCCGTATATATACCTATGGACCGGCAGTTATATTTACCTATTGTGTCTGTGCTTTTATAGTTATAATGAATTATCTGGTGCTTGTAAAGTATAGAAATAAAATGAGTAAAAGAAGGTGGCTTGCCGGTATTCATTGGATGCTAATATGGATTATAGCAGCCTATATTCAGTCTATTTATAATTCACTTCTTATTATAGGCTTTGCATCCGCATTGGGTGTTCTTATGCTCTTTATAAGACTTGAAAATCCTGAATCCTATGTAGATAAAATTACAGGATATTTTAATGCCCAGGCTCTTTATGATTACCTTAATCAGGCCTATCAGACAGAAAAAGAATTCTATCTTATATCAGTTACAATTAATAATTCACATTTTCTTACTAAAAGATTTAAAAATGAAGATTTAAATAATCTTCTTAGAAAGCTTGCAAATTCCATCGGAAGTGTAAAGGGTGCAGCTCTTTACAGATACAGGGAATGGGATTATTGTCTGGTGTTTGAAAATGAAAAATTATTTGAAAGGGCAAAGGAAAAAATCTATCCATATTTCACAAATGATTGGAAGGTTTTGGATGAATATGTTAATATTGATTTCTGTGTAATAGAAATGCGAGACTATACCATAGCTGATGCAGGAGATGAGATGGTGGAGATGCTTAGAAGCTTCGAGAAAATCCATCGTTCTGATACTGAGCTTGTGCATATTCTCGATTCTAATTATGCTAAGAGCTTTAAGAAGGTTAAGGAAATTGAGAGCACTATATTAGATGCCATTAAGAAGGATAAGATAGAGGTATTTTATCAGCCTATTTATTCTACTGAGAAGAATAAAATTGTCTCTGCGGAGGCCTTAGTTCGAATTGTAAATGAGGATGGAAGTATTATTACTCCCGGTGATTTTATTCCTGTAGCAGAGGAAAATGGAATGATACTTGATATAGGTCGAATTGTATTTACTAAGGCCTGCAAGTTTATTAGTGAATATAATATTCAGCGTTATGGAATTGAATATCTTGAAATTAATCTTTCTGCAGTTCAGTGTCAAAGATGGGAGCTTGCCTCTGAATATATTGACATTATGAAAAGAGAGGGAGTAGATCCTACCATGATTAATCTTGAGATTACGGAATCTGCTGCCACTCATTCTACGGATGCCCTTCTTTACAATATGAATGAGCTTATTAAGGTTGGAGTTAATTTCTCACTGGATGATTTTGGAACCGGTTATTCTAACTTAGATTATATTTTTGATTTGCCTATTAAAATCGTTAAGTTCGATAAGAAAATGACACAGGCCTATTTTTCTGATAATAGAAAGCATTCTATTATGAAGAGTGTTGTTACTATGATGAAGGATATAGAGCTTGAGATAGTTGCTGAGGGCGTTGAGGAGATAGAACAGCTTAAGGAACTGGGTTCTCTTAGTGTTGATTTTATTCAGGGCTATTATTTCTCAAAACCTATTCCTTATGATAAGTTTTTGGAGTTATTAAAAAGTTTTGAAACTAAAGGAGTTTTAGATTAATGGTAGAACATTTTAGAGTAGGATATATTGCAAATACCCACGGAATAAAGGGGGATGCCAAGGTTTATCCTACCACAGAGGATGTAAACAGATTTAAAAAATTAAAAAAGGTCTATGTTAAGACTAAAAATGGACTTGAAACCTTGGAAATTACAAAGGTTTCCATGATAAAAAATATGGTGCTTTTACATTTTAAGGGAATTGATGATATCAATGATTTGCTTAAATATAAGGGCCTTGATTTATTAGTGGATAGAGAGGATGCCATTCCTTTAGAGGAGGGGGAATTCTATATAGCTGATATGATAGGGGCTAAGGTCTATGCTGATAATTATGGAGATCCAAGTGAGGTCTTTGGTACAGTTAAGGATATTTTTCCAACAGGTGCCAATTTGGTAATGACTGTTGATCATGAGGGTAAGGAGGTTCTTATTCCAATGATTGACCAGTGCGTATTGGAAAAGAATGTGGAAGAGTGCTATTTTAGGGTTCATATAATGGATGGTCTTATGTAAAATCTTTTAATGATTTTTGTAAACAAAAAAACTTGACAAAGAGTATATATTCGTATATACTCTTTTATTGTCGAGTGTTATTTAGTTTGGAAAGGAGTTTTATCATGGCTTTTGAAAGTTTATCTGAGAAATTACAGAATGTTTTTAAAAATCTTCGTGGTAAGGGAACACTTACGGAAGCCGATGTTAAGGCTGCTTTAAAAGAAGTTAAGATGGCTTTACTTGAGGCCGATGTTAACTATAAGGTTGTTAAAGCTTTTATAAAATCTATTCAGGAAAGAGCTGTAGGACAGGATGTGCTTTCAAGTCTTACTCCCGGACAGATGGTTATAAAGATAGTTAACGAAGAAATGGTTAAGCTCATGGGTAGCGAAACCACAGAGTTAAAGCTTAATCCTTCCAGTGAGATGACTGTTATACTTATGTGTGGTCTTCAGGGTGCTGGTAAAACCACAACCTCAGCTAAGATTGCAGGAAAGCTTAAGAGTCGTGGAAGAAAGCCACTTTTAGTGGGTTGTGATATTTACAGACCTGCTGCCATAGAGCAGTTAAAGGTTAATGGTGAGAAGCAGGGGGTTCCTGTATTTGCCATTGGAACTAAGAATTCTCCTGTAAATATTGCCAAAGCCGGTGTTGAACATGCGGCTAAGGAAGGCATGAATGTTGTTATTATCGATACTGCAGGTCGTTTACATATCGACGAGAGCATGATGGAAGAGCTTAAGGCAATTAAGGATAATATCCATATTGATCAAAGTCTTCTGGTAGTAGATGCCATGACTGGTCAGGATGCTGTTTCTGCAGCTTCTACCTTTGATGAGCAGATTGGTATCGATGGCGTTATCTTAACTAAGATGGATGGTGACACCCGAGGTGGTGCTGCACTTTCCGTAAGACACGTAACAGGAAAGCCTATTCTCTATGTAGGTATGGGCGAGAAGCTTTCAGATTTGGAGCAGTTTTATCCTGACAGAATGGCTTCTAGAATTCTTGGTATGGGTGATGTATTAACACTTATTGAGAAGGCTGAGTCTGAGATAGATAAGGATAAGGCCTATGAGATGTCTAAGAAGCTTAAGAAAGCAGAATTCGATTTTAATGATTTCTTGGATCAGTTAGCTCAGATGAAGAAAATGGGCGGTATTAAAAGTATTTTAAGTATGCTCCCGGGTGCTTCCATTCCTGGTAATATCGATGTGGACGATGATATGTTTAAGAGTACAGAAGCAATTATTCTTTCCATGACACCTAAGGAGAGAGCTAATCCAAAGATTATTAACGTATCCAGAAAGCAGAGAATTGCCAAGGGCGCAGGTGTTAACATAGTTGAGGTTAACAAGCTTATGAAGCAGTTTGAGCAGTCTAAGAAGATGATGAAGCAGATGTCCGGCCAGTTTAAGGGTAAACGTAAAGGCGGCATGGGCGGTATGTTTGGTGGAGGTAATCCATTTGGATTCTAAGACTTATATATTTTTAAGTCTTTCAATTATATATTTATTATTTTATTTATTTTTAGGAGGAATTAATTAAAATGGCTGTTAAAATGAGATTAACAAGAATTGGTAAGAAAAAGTCACCTTTCTACAGAGTTGTTATCGCTGATGAGAGAGCTCCTAGAGACGGAAAGTTCATCGAGTCTATCGGTACATATGATCCAAAGCAGGATCCAAGTGTTTTCAAAATTGATGAAGAAAAGGCTAAGAAGTGGCTTTCAAATGGTGCTAAGCCTACTGAAACTGTTGGAAAGCTTTTAAAGCAAGCTGGAATTATCGAGAAATAATTTATATTTGTAGATTATTTTGGAAAGGCAAGGTTATTTTATGAAGAAACTTGTTGAAGTACTTGCCCAGTCACTTGTAGATAATCCTGAGAAGGTTGTAGTTACTGAAACAGAAGATGATGAAGCTATTACCATCAGATTATTAGTTGCAGAAGAAGACATGGGTAAGGTTATCGGAAAGGGAGGAAGAATAGCTAAGGCTATCAGAACTCTCGTTAAAGCCTCTGCTTTTGATACTGACAAAAAGGTATTTGTAGAAATAGGCGAATAATAACTATTATATAATGTTTAAATGATTAAAGAGGTTGATTTTATTCAACCTCTTTTTTTCGGTTTTCTATTTAAATTTTTTTGTTTTTTTATTTCTGGTTCTTTAATTGTTTAGCTCTCTAGTTCTTCTTTTATTTCTTCGATATATTTTTTATCTAATTCACTTAGATCTATATTCTCAAGCATATCCGGACGGTTTATCAAAGTTTTTCTAAGACTTTCCTTACGATACCATTCACTTAAGAGCTTGTGGTTACCGCTTAAAAGCACAGGCGGAACTTCCTTTTCATGCCATATGGCAGGCCTTGTATACTGAGGATGCTCTAAAAGACCAGAGGAATGAGATTCATCACTTGCAGATACATTGTTACTTAAAACTCCATCAATAAGTCTTGAAATGGAATCCATCATAACAAGAGCAGGGAGCTCGCCGCCCGTAAGCACGTAATCGCCAATGGAAATGGTATCTGTAACTATTTCCTCTAAAACCCTTTCATCAATTCCCTCATAATGACCGCAAAGGAATATTAAATCCTCCTCTTTAGCAAGATCCTCACATATTTTTTGATTGAATACCTTACCTGTAGGAGACAGGAAAATAGTTCTTGGTTTTTTATTTATTTTATTAGTTATGGCTTCATAACAGCGGGATACAGGCTCAGCCATCATAAGCATTCCGGCACCTCCGCCATAAGGATAATCATCAACCCTTCTATGCTTATCTAAGGTATAATCCCTTATATCATAGGTGTTAAGAGAAAGAAGATTATTATCTATAGCTCTTCCTGTAATGCTAACCTTCATAGCATTTTCAATCATTTCAGGAAATAAAGTCATTACATGAAAATTCATTTTGACACTCCATTTATATTTTTTGATTAAATGTTTCTTTTGTTTTTAAATCTAAATTATTATATTATATTTAATGAATTCAGTCAAAAATATTATAAAATGTGGATTTTTTATTCTTTACATTTAAAAATTATGTTATTATGTTAGATGGAAAATGTAAGTTTATGCTGACATTTAATTTTAGTTAATTGTTGATAGTTACGTTTTTAAGGTAAGCTTAGAGGTAAGCTTTAATATATATAAAGGTTGGTTTTAAAATGCTTAGAGATGTTGATATGAATGAAATTTCAGATGGAAAATTATATAGAAATACTGATATGGTTAAAATTGGTGTAAGAGACTGCGAGGGCTGTTCATACTGCTGCAAGGCTGCCTCTGATACAATTCTTTTAGATCCATTTGATATATATAATCTAACAAGGGTTACATGTCTTAGTACTAATGAGCTTAAAAATAATGGTTATATTAGAACTAGAATTGTGGATGGAATGGTTCAGCCTTATCTTTCTATTGATGAAGAAAAGGGCTGTGTATTTTTAAATGAAGAACAGAGGTGCAGCATTCATAATTACAGGCCTGGAATTTGCAGATTATTTCCTCTGGGAAGAATTTATAAGGACGATACATTTTATTATTTTAATCAGATTCATGAGTGCATAAGTAAGCTTAGCAGAACTAAGGTAAAAATCAGTAAATGGCTTGGAATAGAAAACCAAAAGGCCTATGATGAATTTATATTAAAATGGCATGGCCTAATCACTGATTTTAGAGAGGTTTTAGAGGATGCTAATTTAAGGGAAGCTCATGAATATAATCTGTATTTTTATAATTTATTTTATATGCTTCCATACAAGGAAGATTTTTATCAGGAGATAAATAACAGAATCGTAAAGTTTTTGATAAAAATTGATAAAAAATAGTTAATAATACTTGTATTTTTGACAAAAATTGTTAAAATAATAAGTGACTGGCTTTTTAAGTATTTACCTTTTCCGAAAGAAAGGATGAGGTATATTAAAAAAGAAAATATAATAACATATGTGCTTATCGCTATATTTGTAATTGTGCTTGGGATTACTTATCTAAGAAGTAATTCATCCGATAAGACTAAGGATAATCTAAAGTCTGAAGCTGTGGCTACGGATTCTAACAGGGCTTCAACCGTGGAATCAGGATATAATTCAAAGGATACTTCTAATTCTGATTCAAATTCTAACTATAATTCCGGTTCAGATTCAAATTCAGATTCTGATTCTGAGAAAAAGGATATTAGAGTATTTGTTTGTGGAGCCGTTAAAAATACTGGTGTTTATACACTTTCTAACGATTCAAGAGTTTGTGATGCCATAAGAAAAGCTCGTGGCTTTAAGAAAAATGCCGACAGATTTTTTTACAATCAGGCCAAGCCTTTAGTTGACGGAGAAGAGTTAAGAATTCCTACCAAAAAAGAATCAAAAGCTAAGAAATATAAGGATGGAACTCCTCTAAATAAAGATGAGATTTCGGGTTCTGATTTGGGTAATTCTAAGTCCGGTCAAAATGCTGATTCTTCTGATAGTGATAAGATTAATATTAATACAGCTGATAAAAATAAGCTTATGGAAATTCCCGGTGTTGGTGAAAGTAAGGCTGATGCTATTATTAATTACAGAACTGAAAATGGGAATTTTAAAGAAGCTAAGGATATAATGAATATTCCGGGGATTAAAGAGGGAATATTCAATAAAATAAAAGATTTTATAGAGGTATAGGTTTAGCAAATATATTTTGTCAATAGGAGATTATAATATGGCTATTAAGGTTTTAGTTGTTGATGATGAAAAACTCATTGTAAAGGGTATTGCATTTAGTTTAAAGCAGGACGGAATGGAAGTTGATACTGCATATGACGGTAAGGAAGCTTTAGAAAAAATTGAGGCTAATAAGTATGATATCATTCTTCTGGATGTCATGTTACCTGTTCATACCGGTTTTGAGATTTGTCAGATTGTTAGAGAATATTCTGACGTTCCTATTATCATGCTTACAGCAAAGGGTGATGATATGGATAAGATTCTCGGTCTTGAATATGGTGCAGACGATTATATAACCAAGCCATTTAATATTCTTGAAGTAAAGGCTAGAATTAAGGCTATTTTAAGACGTAATACAGGTAATAAGCCTGCAGAGGATACTAACTCTGTATTTGAAAGTAAGGACTTAAAGATTGATTGTGACAGTAGAAGAACCTTTATCGCTGACAGAGAGATTAATCTTACCGCTAAGGAGTTCGACCTTATCGAGCTTTTAATGCGTCATCCTAACAAGGTTTATAGTAGAGAGGATCTTCTAAATACCGTTTGGGGTTATGATTATCCTGGTGATGTAAGAACTGTGGATGTTCACATTAGAAGACTTAGAGAAAAGATTGAAGATAATCCAAGTACTCCAACCTATATTCATACCAAATGGGGCGTAGGATATTATTTTCAGTAATTAAACGGTGCTTGTTAGCAGGTAGCGAATTGGATTTAGAATAACATTTTTATTAATAATAACAATGGAAAGGAGAAGCTGCTGTGAAAGTATTTTTTAAGAAATTTCTGAGCATTTTATATAGTTTAAGAGCTCAGATTCTCGTTATGCTTATTGCAGCAGGTCTTATTCCTTTATTTATATTTCTTGATATCTATGCTAATGCTTATAATAAAAGTCTTATTAATAAGCGTACAGATGAAATTAAAACCTATGGTACAGTTATAAATAATCTTATTATTTCTTCAGATTATCTTAGTTATGGTGATTCCAGTGAGGTTGATAACGAGGTAGACGAGGTGGCTGAGATTTATGATGGACGAATTCTAATCGTTGATAATAATCTTAGAATCGTAAAAGACACCTATAACATTGAAACTGGTAAAACAGTTATTACCAAGGACGTTATCAAATCCTTTAATACTCAGACAGGAGAGCAGTATTCCAGTGAATATGGTGATTATATCCAATTAACCATCCCTATAGTTGAAAATGAAAATAAAACCGTTATTGGTGCTCTTATTATGAGCTTTTCCAAGCATAATCTGCATCTTGTAACGGAAAATGTAACTAACAATATTAAAATTATTATTGCTATTATTACATTTGTTATACTCATTGTTTCTGTTGGTTTTTCGGGCTACATTACAAAGCCTCTTAAGAAAATCACAGGTACTATTAATGAGATGAATCATGGAAACATGGATGTAAAGCTTGAAGAAAAGGGCTATAGCGAGGTTAAGGATATTTCCAAATCCTTTAATGCCATGATTGATACCATTAATCAGCAGGAGGAATCCAGACAGGAATTTGTATCCAATGTGTCTCACGAGTTAAAAACACCTCTTGCCAGCGTTAAGGTTCTTGCAGATTCTCTTCTTACACAGGAGGATACTCCGGTTGAGTTTTACAGGGAATTTATGGGAGATATTAATAACGAGATTGAAAGAATGTCTGATATAGTAACAGACCTTCTATCCATGTCCAGACTCGAGAAAAAGTCTGCTACCATGGAGGTTACAAACCTTAGTATTAATGAGCTTATAGAGAGGCTTTTAAAGCGTTTCAGACCTATTGCAGACAAGAGAAAAATAGAGCTTATTTATGAAAGCTTTAGACCTGTTTCTGCAGATATAGATGAGGTTAAGTTTAGTATTGCCATTAATAACCTTATTGAAAATGCCATTAAATATAACTTTGATTCCGGCTGGGTAAAGATTACCTTAAATGCCGATCATCAGTATTTTTATATAACTGTCGAGGATTCCGGTGTAGGTATTCCTGAGGAATTCCAAAATAGAGTATTTGAAAGATTTTATAGAGTTGATAAGGCTCGTTCCCGTGAAACCGGTGGTACAGGCCTTGGTCTTGCCATTACCAGAAAGGTTATTCTTCTCCATAACGGAACCATTAAGGTTTACAGTAAGGAGAGAGAGGGAACTACATTTAAGGTTAGAGTACCTTTAACCTATGCATTTAACCAGAGTGCAGATGAAGTATAAATGATATTATAATAAATTAAGGAGGAAAAAGTGTTTTATGAAATATAAATTATTTTCACTGGGTCTTATATTATTTAATATAACACTTCTTCTTTCCGGCTGTAGCTTTAAGAAAAAAAATGTATCCCACAGTGGTTATTATCTTTACTATATTGACACCAGTGAGTCTAATATAGTTAAAAAGGAGTTTGAGCCTAAGTCTGATAAGAAGGATGAGATTATAAAAGAAATATTTAGTCAAATATCTTCACCTACTAATAACATTGAAATGAAACAGGTTATTTCAGGTGGTATAGAGGTTGAGGATTTTGTAATTGATGAAAATAATAATATAACTATATATTTTAATTCCAGATATTCTGACAATAAGGGTGCTGCCGAGGTTTTAAGAAGGGCAGCCATAGTTAAAAATTTAACTCAGATAGATGGAATTGAATCAGTTCAGTTTTATGTGGCAGGTCAGCCTCTTACAGATGGCAATGATACACCAATAGGCTATATGACCAGTGATGACTTTGTTGATAACAGTAATGGAGAAACAGGCTATACAGAAAAAACTCTTGTAAATCTCTATTATGCCAACAAAGAGGGTGACAAGCTAATTAGAGTCCCTGTAAGGATAGAATATGATTCATCAGTGCCTATTGAGCAAATGGTGGTAGAACTCCTTATAAATGGCCCTAAAAACATTTCAGGAGTGGATTCTGAGGACCTGCTTCCAACCATACCAAAGGGAACTGTCATTAATAAGATTGCCATAAAGGGTAATACCTGTAATATAGATTTTTCAAAGGAATTTTTAAATAAAAATGAAAATCTTACCAATGAGGTTGCAGTATATTCAGTTGTAAATACTCTTACAGAAAGACCTAATATCAATAAGGTTCAGTTCTCCATCGATGGTGAACCTCAGCTTCTCTATAACGAGGTATTAGACTTTGGCGGTGAGTTCGAGAGGAACCTGGATATTTTGGAATAGATTTTGGAATAGATTTTATAATAGATAATCAGCGAATAAATAATAGGTAAAATAATAATTAACAAATAGCGAATAATAATAGGTATATAATTTACAATTAAATATGATAGGAGGGGGTATTATCAAACGTCCACTTGTATATATGATGTTTGGTTTTATAATTGTCTTTTTGTTTATGCATATATTTTTTAAGGAGCGCATTTTTAAAAATATGTATATATTAGACGATTATTTTAAGGAAGCTGAGACTCTTAGTTGTGAGGTTTCCGGTAAAATTGATACATTTAACATAACCTCTTCAACGGATAAATATACCGGAGAAGAGGTTATTTCGTATAAGGTTATAATTAAAAATGTAGTTATAGAGCCGGCTACATTTAATTCTGATGCAAAAAATTCTACTTATAAATTTAAAAAGCTCGTGTTTTACTGTGACAGTGACAAGCTTTTAATGCCTGGTAATATAATAAGTTTTAAGGCAAATCTAAAGAAATTAAATAAAAGAACAAATCCAGGTAATTATGATGAAGAAAGCTATTACAGAGCGAAAAAAATATATTATAAAGCAGAGCCAACCTCAGAAATCACCTTAAAATCCAGGAATAAAAATGTTATAAATTCATTTCTTTTTTCTCTAAAAAATCAAATGCGAAATATCTATAATAAAACTCTTGATAAAAAGGAAGCGGGCATAGTAAGTGCCATGATTTTAGGTGAAAAATCCACATTGGATTCTGATATAAAAGAGCTTTATAGCATTAATGGAATTAGCCATATTTTAGCTATTAGTGGCCTTCATATATCAGTTATAGGTGTATTTATATTTGCCCTTCTAAAGCGATTAAATGTATCTTTAGAGGTAGCTTCCATAGTTACAATTATAGTAATTTTACTTTATGCAGACATGACAGGTTTTATAATTTCAGCCAATAGAGCTGTTATTATGCTTATGTTTTCTCTATTTACAACTATTAATAAAAGGACCTATGACAATGTATCAATTCTTTCCTTTGCAGCTTTATTTATCCTTGTAAACAGCCCTTATCAGTTGTTTTCATCAGGCTTTTTACTTTCCTTTTTTGCAGTAGTTGGAATTATTTTTCATGAGGATAAGGATGAGGATAGCTTTCTTTTAAGCTCCCTAAAATTCAGCTTTTCAATCAATCTTTTTACATTGCCGATTATTATGTATTATTTCTATGAAATACCGCCCTATGGAATTTTATTAAATCTTATAGTTATCCCTTTGGCTTCAATTGTGGTTTCCATGAGCTTTAGTGTGGGAGTAGTGGGATCAGGAATTATTTTTATTAGTTCTTTTGTGTGTGATTTTTTTAATTCATTTATGGATAGGTTTAATTTACATGGTGACTGGTTTAATTATGATGCTACTAAAAGCTTGATTTTCAAGACTCTTTCTTTTTTTATGGGAATTGTAAATTACATTTTAAAGCTTTACGAATTAATATTAAAGCTTACTGAAAAACTGCCTTTTCATGTAATTGTTACAGGTTGTCCATCCCTGGTTAGAATCTATATTTATTATATATTTCTTATAGGTTTTTTGTATGCAAAAAGAAATGTAAATAAGGGAATTTTATTTAGATTTTTCTCAGATAAATTAAAAAGAAATCTTGTGTTTTTCGTGGCGGTTTTCGCTATATTTTTCTTAAAAGCACCGGTGAATTTTAGTGTGACTTCAGTTGATGTGGGGCAGGGTGACTGCCACATACTTAGAACAGGGCAAAATGAAGCATATATGGTAGACTGCGGCTCTACCAGTGTTAATGACGTTTATAAATACAGAGTTAGTTCATTTCTAAAATATAAGGGTATCACAAGACTTAAATATATTATTATGACTCATGCTGATGATGATCATATTAGTGGTATTAAAGAAATCCTTTCTGTTAGTGGAAGAGGAGAGATAAAGGTAGAAAACCTTTGTATGCCGGATACTGCCATGAAGGATGAGGCTTATATGGATTTAGTAAAGCTCGCAAAAGAAAATAAGGTAAAGGTTTTATATATTAAAAAGGGAGATAAGATTACAACAAAGGTCGGCGGAAAGCCTCTAAATATAAACTGTCTTCATCCTTTTGAAGGGTATCTGCCAGAGGATAGAAATGCTTATTCCACAACTCTTTCAATGGAGTATTGTAAGGTACGTTTCCTTTTAACGGGGGATATAGCTGATGAAGGTGAAAAAGAGGTGATTCAGGTTTTAAAAGAAATGCAGGGAGAATACGATATTTTAAAGGTTGCACATCATGGCTCTAACCTGTCTACCCCGGAAGAGTTTCTAAAACTTGTAAATCCAAAGATTTCTCTTATTTCCTGTGGTAAAAATAACCGCTATGGTCATCCCGGAAAAGAACTTCTAAAAAGGTTAGAAGCCACAGGGAGCAGTATATACAGAACTGATGAGTCAGGAGCCATAGAGGTTATGGTTAGAAAAGGGAGGGTAAGAATCAAGAAGCAAGTTTAGGTTCTTTTTTACCTTTAACCTTTTTCTTTTTAGCACTTTCTTTTTCAGTAAAGTTAACACTTGCTTCTAAGCTTGTGCCTATTAAACCGGCGCTTTCAGATACATATACAAAGCTGTCATCGTCAGTTTTTTCTATGTGGAGCTTAAGAGAGGTAAGCTGCTGATTTGTAATAACAGTTTTAATCATCATTTTTTTAGATACATTTTCTGTATCCATGCACTGAACATAAACCACGCTACGGCCAAGTTCTTTTCTGATGAAGTCAGTAATCTTAAAGATTTCTGATGTGATTATATTTACTTCGTAGTACTTTTCAACACCCAGTACAACCTTATCAGTAACTACGCTGCAAATGTAATTGCTGAAAAGTGAATATATAATAAGAGTTATATTTCCGTAGGATATTGAAGAAAAGATAACAATTGAGTTAAGTACAAGGAAAAATGAGCCTGGTGTAATTCCATAGTATTCTCTTAAGTAGTTGCTGACTATTGCCTCAGGGCTGTTTGAAACATTTATTCTAAGGATAAGACCTGTTCCAAAGCCGAGAATTACACCACCTGCAAGGGCTGCAATAAATGGATCGGTATGAAATTCAGGAAGTATTTTTCCTATAAATGCAGTGAAAGTTGTAAAAAGCACATAGGAATAAGCTGTATAAAATACCTGGTTTTTATCGTATTTTATGAAGGCCCAGATTACTATAGGACAGGCAATTATAAGCATTAAAAGCTGCATGTTTATACCAAAAACCTTATAAATGGTTGTACAAAATCCACCAATACCTGTTGGTGATAAATTGTTAGGAATAAGGACTAAAGAAAATCCAATTGTATTTATAATCTGTGCAAAAAAGATGATTACTAAATTTTTAATTACCTGTTTCATAATGTTTTTTTCTCCAATTTACATAAATATAAGTGGTTTATAATGGTGTTTTCATCAAAAACCTAGAGAATTTTATCACAATAGCATAAGTAAATAAAGTAAAATTTTTAATTTTCATAAATATTCTATCTGTGTTATCCGTAAGGATGGCCATTATGTAAGAGATAATAAAAGTAATAAAAAGTTTAAGGCAAGTGTTGGGGAATCCATGGATTTAAGCATGATGGATGTAATGGACGCATCTTATAGTATTAGTTTTACAATTGAAAAAATTGAATAGAATATGGTTTTATTATGGACTTAAATCATATTTTGTTATAAAATTTAATTTGTGTCATGCTATATGTTTTGGGACATTAAAAAAATTTGTGAGGCGATAAAATGGGAACTAGCGGTGAAATAACCAGGAAAACAGGAAGATTGGTTATGGGGTATTGGGATTGTCCTACCTGTGGTAATAAAGGAATTAAGGGAACTCTTAGAGAGTGTCCAAATTGTGGTGCCCCAAGGAATGAAAGTGTTGAGTTTTATATGAAGGAAGTAACCTATCTTACTCCGGAAGAAGCTGAGGGTAAAGGAAAGGGAGCTGATTGGAGATGTTCTTTTTGTAGAAGCTTAAATTCTGTAAATAGTAATTTCTGCGAAAGCTGCGGTGCATCTAAGGAAGCAAGTGATGAAAACTACTTTACATTACATGAAAAAAACGAGGAGAAAAAAAGAGAGCAGCAGATTAAAAATCTAAAAAAAGCTAATGCTAAAACTCCTACAATAAGTAAAAAGAACCATGTTGATCCTATAGCCAGAAGTCTTGTATCACTTATGATTGGTTATGTTGCAGTTTTTGCATTAATTGCAATTGTTATTATAGGAGCAGTTCTTTGGAATTTTATACCTCATAATAAAACCTTTCATTGTAACGAGACTTCCTGGAAAACAGTAGTTGAAATAGAAGAGTTTAAAACTGTTAATGAATCGGACTGGTCTATTCCCTATGGCGGTCGGGAAACCTCCCATAGAGAGGAAATTCATCATTATGACAAGGTTTTGGATCATTATAGAACTGTTACCAAATCTAAAAGAGTTTTAGATGGTTATGATACCTATACAAGCTATGAGAATAATGGTGATGGAACCTATACTGAAGTAGAACATAGCAAACCAAGGTATAGAACTGAGCATTATACAGAAGAAGAACCTGTATATAAAGACGTGCCGGTTTATAAAACCAAGTATTATTATGATATAGATAAATGGACTGTTGTAGATAAACTGGAAAATAAAGGTAAAAATAATAGAGATGTTACCTATGAAAAGAGTAATTTACCTAAGAAAAATGATGAAAAATTAGGCAAAAAACGTGAAGGTAAATCTTATGTTAATTATTATGTTACCGGTTACTATAAGAAGCCTGAAAAGGTGGTAACTCTAGAGGTAAAGAAGGAAATCTGGGAAGCTATGGAGGCTGGTGAAAAATATAAGCTTCAGTTTAAGGGTAGCAGATTACAAAAGATATTGTAATAAGGAGTTTTTATGAATATACATGGATTAATGAAAATGACATTATTAGACTTTCCGGGAAATGTAGCCTGTACGGTTTTTCTTGGTGGTTGTGATATGAGATGTCCATTTTGTCATAACTGGGAGCTTTTGGAAATGAATGCTCCTCACATTATGGAAGAAAAGGAATTATATCGATTCTTAGAAAAGAGAAAGGGCCTTTTGGATGGAATAGTTTTTACAGGAGGTGAACCACTTCTTAGAAGAGATTTAATGACAGTTATTAAAACCGTTCGTGATATGGGATACAAAATTAAACTGGATACCAATGGTAATCATCCGGGACGTCTTATAGAGATAGTCGAAGCAGGTCTTATTGATTATGTTGCCATGGATATTAAAAACTCTCCTGAACGATATGGAGAAACCATTGGAGTGCCTGTTATTGATCTCACGAGAATTGATAAAAGCATAGATTTTCTTCTCAGTGATAAGGTGGATTATGAGTTTAGAACCACTGTAGTTAAGCAGTTTCACAATGAAGAATCCTTTGAAAAAATTGGTAAATGGATAAATGGTGCCAAAAGATATTATCTCCAAGGCTTTGTAGATAGGGAAACCGTGCATTATAGCGGACTTTCAGCCTGTTCAAAAGAGGAAATGAACAGATTTCTTGAAATAGTTAAACCTTCTGTTCAGGAAGTGGAAATTCGAGGAATGTAATTAGGGGATTTTTATTTTATAACCACAATATTTTGTTTCCGAAGTGTAAAATTTCCACTAAAAACCACAATATTTTCCAAAAATTAAAAATTTTTTTGAAGGCTCAAACCCTTATAAAATCAATATTATTTACAAAAAATAGGTGTCAAAGTATATTAAAATCGCAACTTTATATATAAAAAGCCTATAAATAAAAGCAAAGAAGAAAGTACAACATCTTGTGTTTGAAAATTTTTCACAACAAGATGTTGACTTTTTTTATTTGTAATGTTATCTTGTTATATATTAGCCGTTTGAAAATAATAACGATGTAACAACGGGGCAATCGTTAAAATAAATATAAGGAAGGAGAGGGCTATGTATAAAGTATTAAAAAGAGACGGGGTTGTTGTAGATTTTAATGTATCGAAGATAAGTGCTGCTATTGAGAAGGCATTTGTCGGTTGTAACAAGCAGTATCATCCAAGTGTAATTGATATGCTTGCACTTCGTGTTACAAGTGATTTTGAAGCAAAGATTAAGGATGAGGTTATTTCAGTTGAGGATATTCAGGATAGTGTTGAGAAGATTCTCTCTGAGGCAGGTTACGCAGAGGTAGCTAAGGCATACATTCTTTACAGAAAACAGCGTGAAAAGGTTCGTAATGTTAAGAGTGCAATGCTTAACTACAAGGATATAGTTGATAATTATCTTCAGATTAATGACTGGAGAGTTAAAGAAAACTCAACAGTTACCTATAGTGTTGGAGGACTTATTCTTTCAAACTCAGGTGCTATAACAGCTAACTACTGGTTAAGTGAGATTTATGATGAGGAAATCGCTGAGGCTCATAGAAGTGCAGCTATTCACATTCATGATCTTAGTATGCTTACAGGATATTGCGCAGGCTGGTCCTTAAAGCAGCTTATTCAGGAAGGTCTTGGAGGAGTTACAGGAAAGATTACATCTGCACCTGCAGGTCATCTGTCTACACTTTGTAATCAGATGGTTAATTTCCTTGGTATTATGCAGAATGAGTGGGCTGGTGCTCAGGCATTTTCATCCTTCGATACATACCTCGCTCCATTTGTAAAAATAGATAATCTTACACAGAAAGAAGTTAAGCAGTGTATTCAGTCATTTATATTTGGCGTTAATACACCTTCAAGATGGGGTACTCAGTCTCCATTTACCAATATAACTCTTGATTGGGTTGTACCAAGAGATATGAAGGACGAGAACTGCTGGGTTGGCGGTGAGCAGGTTGATTTCACCTATGCTGACTGTCAGAAAGAAATGGATATGGTTAACAAAGCATTTATCGAGATTATGATCGAGGGTGATGCTAATGGACGTGGATTCCAGTATCCAATCCCAACCTATTCAATTACCAGAGATTTTAACTGGGAAGAGACAGAGAATAATAAGCTTCTCTTTGAAATGACAGCTAAATATGGTACTCCATATTTCTCAAACTATATTAATTCAGATATGGAACCAAGTGATGTACGAAGCATGTGCTGTAGATTAAGACTTGATCTTCGTGAGCTTCGTAAGAAATCAGGTGGTTTCTTCGGAAGTGGTGAGTCAACAGGTTCTGTAGGTGTTGTAACCATCAACCTTCCACGTATTGCATATCTTGCAGAGAATAAAGAGGATTTCTATAAGAGACTTGACAGACTTATGGATATTTCAGCAAGATCTCTTAAGACTAAGAGAACAGTTATTACAAAGCTTCTTGATTCAGGACTTTATCCATATACTAAGAGATATCTTGGAACCTTTGATAACCATTTCTCAACTATCGGTCTTATCGGTATGAATGAGGTTGGTCTTAATGCAAAATGGCTTCATAAGGATCTTACACATGAGGAGACACAGGAGTTTGCTGCAGAGGTTCTTAACCACATGAGAGAAAAACTCAGTGATTATCAGGAGGAGTATGGTGATCTTTATAACTTAGAGGCTACACCTGCTGAGTCAACAACCTACAGATTTGCTATGCATGATAAGAAGCAGTTCCCTGAGATTATCACAGCTAATGAAAATGGTTCACCATATTATACTAACTCATCACATCTTCCTGTTGGATATACAGAAGACATTTTCACAGCTCTTGATGTTCAGGATAACCTTCAGACACTTTATACTTCAGGAACAGTTTTCCATGCTTTCCTTGGAGAGAAGCTTCCTAGCTGGAAGTCAGCTGCTAATCTTGTTCGTAAGATTGCTGAAAATTACAGACTTCCATACTATACAATGTCACCTACATATTCAGTATGTAAGAATCATGGTTATATTAGCGGTGAGGTTTATGTATGTCCTGAATGTGGTGCTAAGACTGAGGTTTACAGCCGTATCACAGGATACTATCGTCCAATCCAGAACTGGAATGACGGTAAGGCTCAGGAATACATGGATCGTAGAGAATATGATATCATGGTAAGTAAGCTTGATAAGGACGGAGTTGTTCGTAGTGCAGAGTATGTAAATGCAACTGAAGGTGATAGCGATACATTTAAGAGTGCTGAAAATGTAGCACCATCAACTGCAGGAGCTGATACAGTTAATGGCTTACCTGTAATGTATGTTAAGGATCATTGTCCAAAATGTAAGGGTGCTGAGCAGAAATTTAAGCTTGCAAAGGTAGAATATAAGGCAGTTAACTGCTCAGAGAATATGGATCTTGCAAGAGAGTTAAATATTCAGCAGACACCTACCATTATCGATGCTGATGGAACCAGATATGAGGGTGATAATGCAGCAAGCGAGTGGATTAAATCACATACTGCATAAAGATTCTTATAATATAATATAAAACATAATCTACAGGAGATTTGTAAATTATATGTACGATATGATTATTGTCGGCGGTGGACCAGCAGGTCTCACCGCCGCTATATATGGACGCCGAAACTCAAAGTCAGTTTTGGTTATAGAAAAAACAGTATTTGGTGGACAGATTGTAAATTCACCAAAGGTAGAAAATATTCCGGGCTTTGAATCCATTAGTGGAGATGAGTATGGTGATAAGCTTTTAGATCAGGCAATGGCTCAGGGAGCTGAGGCGGTTATCGAAAGTGTAAATGCTGTAGAAAAGACTAATGAAGGTTTTCTTGTATCCACAGATGAAGGTAGTAAATATGAGGGTAAAACTGTAATTCTTGCTACAGGAACTACCCATAGAACCTTAGGTCTTCCGGGCGAGGAAAGTCTTCTTGGTAATGGCATAAGCTTTTGCGCTGTTTGTGATGGAGATTTTTACAGAGATAAAACAGTTGTAATGATTGGTGGAGGTAATTCTGCCTTTGTTGAATCAGCTTTACTTGTAAAAATCGTTAAAAAGCTTATTATATTACAGGATCTTCCTACATTTACAGCTGATGAAAAGCTTAGAGAACAGGTGCTTTGTAATGATAATGTTGAAACTCATGTTGGAACTAAGATTCTTGCTTACGAAACCAGTGAGCATCTTGGTAATCCTATAACAGGAGTTACCTATGAAGAAAATGGAGTTAAGGGAACTGCTACCTGTGACGGAGTATTTCTCGCTGTTGGTTTAATTCCTGATAATGATGCATTTAAGGATTTAACTGACTTAGATGAAAGAGGATATTTTGTTCCTGAGAACATTTGTCATACTAAGACTCCGGGACTTTTTGTGGCAGGAGACTGCTGCCAAAAGACTTTAAGACAGGTTACTACAGCCTGCGCAGATGGTGCATATGCGGCTGTTTGGGCAACTGAGTTCTTAAATTCCATGGAGAGCTGTTAATTAAATAATCAGATTATGAAACTAAGATGTAAGACAGGAGATTATTTTTAACAGAATTAAAGATTATATAAATAAAAGATGTAAGAATATATTACTATTAATTGCAATATAGACTTACATCTTTTTTATTTGGAATAATATTTTGCTTTATTCAATCTCCAAGCTTACAACAGAATGTGGTGGTAGAGTTACCATAAGCTTGTTATCAGTCTTTTTATAATTATCAAATTCCACAGGTGTAACCTTATTTACATCACCATAGTCATTATAAGCCCTTATATCGGCATTAAGAAGGGAAGCCTTTGAAATATTAAGGGGCATTTCATTACCGTCTATTAAAAGCTCTATTTCTGTATCAAGAGATGCATTTGAAAGAGTTATAAATATTTTACCATCCTTCATGGAAACACTTTCGCTTATCATAGGGAATTCTTTATCTTCATAGCTTAAGGTTGGTGCAGCTATGGAAGATGAGAGAAGCTCTGCATTTTGATGATTTTTATACATGTTAAATACATGATAGGTTGGTGTCTTTATAAGCTCCTCGCTGTCCTTATTACAAATAAGCATAGCCTGTAATACATTAACTGCCTGAGCTATATTTGCCATTATAACCATATCTGAATGCTTGTTAAATATATTTAGGTTAATGGCTGCAAGAATTGCATCACGCATGGTATTTTGCTGATATAAAAATGCAGCATTAGTGCCGTCCTCCACATCATACCAGGCACCCCATTCATCCACTACAAGCTTGATTTTATGTTCTGGATCAGTTTTCGCCATAATGAAAGTATGCTTTCTAATAAGCTCATCCATAAGATTGGTTTTATAAATAGTAGCCATATATTCTTCATCAGGGAAGTTTAGGGCGGCTCCCTTTCTTTCCCAGTTACCTGTTGGAAGAGTATAGTAATGAAGGGCTATGGCATCTGTATTATATTCATTTAAATGCTTCATAAGCTCCTCAGTCCAGGCATAATTAAAGCTATCGGGACCACAGGCTATCTTAAAGGTTTTCTCCTTATTAAAGCTTCTTGCATAGGTTTCAAACTGACGATAGACGCTTGCATAATAAGAGGGACTCATATTGCCACCTCCGCCCCAGTTCTCATTACCAATACCAAGATATTTGAGCCTGAAGGGTTCATCCTTACCATTTACTCTACGCATATTGGAAAACTCTGAATCACCATCATAGGTCATATATTCAAGCCATTCAGAAAGCTCACGGGGAGTGCCACTTCCTACATTGCCATTAATATAGGCTTCACAGCCAATTTTTTCACAAAGCTCGAAAAATTCATGAGTACCAAAGGAATTATCCTCACAGACATCACCCCAGGTTTTATTTAGAATTTTCTTTCTGTTAGGGCCTACGCCATCCATCCATTTATAGGTATCTGCAAAGCAGCCTCCGGGCCATCTTAAGACAGGAACATTTAACTCCTTTAAAGCCTCTATAACATCCTTTCTGATTCCATTTTCATTAGGAATTTTAGAATCCCTTCCAACGAAGATTCCACCGTAAATACAGTGTCCAAGATGCTCAGCAAAATGTCCATAAATATCTTTATTAATGGTGCTTTTTTTCTTGTTAATGTCAAAGGTTAAATATGCATTTTTCTTATTCATAGGTACCTCCAAATAGTTTTATAAATTAAAAGTTTATATTATATTTCTCATATTTAATTACATTAATTATATAAAAATTATATAGAATCTTAT
>JAILGL010000167.1 GCA_024696825.1 Lachnospiraceae bacterium | reverse complement strand
AAAAGCTTTTTATATTACATTCCCTATGCAGTCCTTACTGCTATGACTATTCCTGCTGTTTTCTATGCCACAAAGAGCACCATAAGTGCAACCGTCGGCCTAATTACTGCAGTTATAGTATCAATGTATAATAAGTCACTGACCTTTGTTGCAGCCTGTGCCTGCCTGTCAGTATTTATTGCAGAGTTAATTATTAAGCTTATAGGATAATTTTTTAAAAAAACAATTAAATAAGGACCAATAATAAAGGCTAACCATGAATAAGCATTACTGCTTCATTATGATTAGCCTTTTTACTTTCTTATTATATTAATTAGTAAAAGATTTAAGCCCTTATAATATCTACAACCTCACCGATATACATATCATGAGGATCTCCTGCTGCATATGCGCTCTTCTGAACATCTTCAGGCATCTTACTAACATCTAAAGCTCCCATATAAAGCTTTTTACATACGAGAGTAACCTCTGCTTCCTTAAAGCTAACACTCTCTCCTGCTTTCACCTTAGTAAGACCTTCATAGTTCATCTTATCAATGTCTCTTCCAGACTTAGATCCCATTACAGAAAGAATTTCCTTAAGACTTTCAGGATAAAAGCTAACAGTAAAATACTCTTCCTTATCCATATATTCATGAGTAAGTCTTGACTCTCTTACATAAACTGTTGCAACCGGCTTATTCCAAAGAGTTCCAAGTCCTCCCCAGCTTATAGTCATAGTATTAAAATTATCTTCCTTACCTGCTGTAAGAAGTGCCCATTTCTTATCAAACTGCTTAAAAATATCTGTATTAAACTCCATTTAAAATTCCTCCATTTCATAAATATAAAGAGATTATAACATAAATCCTATTTTTAACAAAACAATTATTCGTTATAAAAGAACGATTATTCCCATTAAATGCTCAATTCTTTCGTTATATCATAACGATAAATCATAGCACGCTAAGCTAATTTATTAAAAAAAGGAGTTATAATATTATGATTAACATTTTAGACAAAATCACCTATTATAAAAAATTAAAGGGATGGAGTGAGTATGAACTGGCTGAATATTCAGGCATATCTCAGTCCACCATTAATTCATGGTTTACCAAAAATATTAATCCAAGTGTTGCCTCACTGGATAAGATTTGTAATGCATTTAACATAACGCTTTCACAGTTTTTTGCTGAAAAAAATGATCCAATGGAACTAACTGAGGCTCAGCAGGAATTATTGGAAGAAACCTCTGTCTTCACTGAAAAACAACAGCGAAGACTTATTGAATTCTTAAAATCCATGCATGATTACTGGATGTAAACCTATGAAAATAGTTATTTCTTTTTACTGATTCTATGAAGCTGAGGTCTTAAGGTGATATCTGTAAGCACCATTCCTTTACGTCCATTCAATGCATAAAGGCAGGCCTTAGCTACTTCTACAGGTTCTAAATGTGCCATTAACTCCCCATCTGCAGTAAAATCAGCATTTCTATAAAGATTTGTATCTGTCATATCAGGTGATATACAGGTTACTCTTAAACCATATTTTCTATTTTCCTCAAAGAGACTTTTAGAAAAGCTTAATAATCCTGCCTTAGTAGCCCCATAGGCGCAGCCATGAGGATTGTCCTTAGTCGCAGTTATGGAACTAATATTTATAACATGACCTTCGTTATTTTTTAAGTCTCGAAGAAGAAGATTGGTTAGAAGCATTGGAACCTCCAAGTTAACTCTTACCATCTCCATAATTTTCTCGGAATTAAGCTCCTCATGAAGGCCGTAATAGCCTACTCCTGCGTTATTTATAAGTACAGAAATATCATGGTTTTTATTAATGTCTTTTACAGCTTTTACTAAATCAGAGGTATCCCTTAAATCACACTCAATCTTTATAAATCTTTCTCCGAATTTTTCTTCCAAATCATTAATTATTTTACTGCTACTGTCACCTTTATTAAAGCTTTTTCCAAAGCCATAAACTATATAATTATTTTCCAAAAGAAGCCTTGTAATCTCAAGACCTATACCTGATGAAGCCCCTGTAACTATGGCCTTTACACAACTTTCCTTTATATTATTATTTTCCATTAAAAACTACTCCTTCCACTTATAAATCTTATTATTAAGACCTATTTTTATAAGACCATTTTCCACATACTCTTCCATCTCATTCATAATATTCCTTGGATAGTGATAGACCTTATCCTCATTTTCATAAGGAAACCAGGTTATATCTGAATCCGGTAAAACTCTCCTTATATTTTTAAGATAATCCTGAGATATTCTAAATGAGCCTACAGATACATCATAAAGCCTGTCTACCTCTATATTCTCCTCAATGCTATTTATAAGCTCACCATATATCTTTTTCCAATCTGAGTCATAAATAATTGGATCGATGCAAAGCCTTACATTAAAGCCTTTTTTTAGAGCAAGAGCTGCAGACTTTATCCTCTCATCCATGCTGGCTGCCTTTTTCTCGTATAAATCAATGATTTTTTGAGGAGAAAGGGTAAATGCAAATATAATATTTTTATCCGCCTTAAATCCTTCCCAAAGGTCTGTTCTTCCGCACTTTGTCCTTATCTCAAGCTTTAGATTATGAAGGTCCTCTGTATAATTTACCTCCTCCACAAATTCAACCCACTTTTTTACAAAGCCTGTAATTCCCTCAACTGCCATAAGGTCAGTATCATAGGATATACAGATATAGGCATCGTGCTCCTTTAGTATTTCTCTAACCCTTAAAAATGTATCTTCAAGATTTACAAATATTACCATATGTCCCGACGGATACATTCCCTTAAGATAACAATATTCACAATTATAAATGCAATTCATAACGCAGGAGGTATAATAAAAATGCTCATTTCCAAAGCTTTGGCAAACGGGTGCCCCCTTGTATATAAGATTCTCATACTTACCTGCAAGAATTAACTCAGGACTCTCACATTGCATTTTTATATTTTGATTTTTCCTGCAAAAAATATCCTTATAATGCTTTATTATAATTACCTTACTTCCCGGAAATTTTTCTAAAATTCTTTTGGTATTATCATGCTCTAATACCCTCTTCTCCACATATATATGGGAAAAGGTACGGGGCGTTATTTTTTGAAAGCTTTTTTCTACATTTCTCTTAGAACTATTTTCATAAATAAACTTATTTTCTAATTCATTTAATAAAACCTTTCCTTCTCTTTTACTCTTAACGGGAAGGCTATTATTATCTCTATATTCTTCTATTATTTTTTTATAATTTATGCCCTTATTTTTAGCATAGCAAATAAGCTGTTTTAGCTGTATTTTCATGGTCTCAGAGCATTTTAATTCGAAAGAAATCTTCTCCAAAAAATCACTTGATTTTTCTTCGTTTTCACTTAAATTTTCGCTTAAATTATCACTTACTTTTTCACCTGTAATTTTAAGTAAAGAATCCACTAAAGCTTTCACTCTTTTAAAAGCCTTTTCCATTAATTTACCCAAGGCTTCCTTACTTATAAATTCACCTTCAGCCTCATCAGAAATCACCTTTAAAAAAATCATTTTTTCAGGTGAAAAATAGTTAATTCCCACCTGATAAATAGCTGCTCCCTCCATATCATGAAGCACAGTTAAACCAGCCTTAGACAGGCTCTTTTTATATACCTTTGCTTCAGTATAAAGCACTGCCTCCTTTAAAGAATTATCAATAGAATTTATAAGTCTCATATCAGGATAAAAGCTTTTTTCTGTGCTTCTCTCTATTAGCTTAGAAGCTATAAACAGATTCTCTTCTTCCTTAGATTTTCCTTCTAAATCCTCACCTGCACTTCTTCCTGCGCAGCCATAGTTAATTAATATATCTCCCTCTTTTGGCTTATTTAGGGCAAGAACACTACCAATAGCTGCCGCTGCATTTATCTCACCTACACCTGTAATCACGACACATATATTAGATTTTAGGGAATCGTTACAAACCTCTCCCACATAGCTTCTAACGCCCTTTATATCATTATTCTGTTTTAAATTATAAGCCTTAATTATGGCCTCTGCCTCTTTATAAAGCGCTGAAAAAATGTAAATCATAACGACCCCTTCTTTTTCCTTAAGTTTCTCTATGTATTATACTCCATAAAACCTAATTAAAAAAGCCTTCAAAGCCACAAAATTTCTTGTATGAAAGCCGAAAAAATGGTAAAATGTTATTAATTATGAATATTAATAATAACAAGGGAGAATTACATTGAAAACATATATAATAATGGCAGTACTTGGATTATTGTGTCTTGTAGGTTTCTTTGTACTACCAAAACCCATCTTCGTTATCACACTCGTAGCCTGGCTTTCCTGGTCTGTATATTCCCTAAAGACCATGAATGAGGCAACTGACGAAACACAAATCGAAAGAAATGTATTTGACGAGATGAAAAAAAATGACAGAGGAAAGCTATTTTCCAGACAGATTTCTATTTTCGAAGGTCAGCAGTCTCGTATTAATGACAGACTTAAGATATTAAATGAATTCTCAGAGGGGAGCTATACCTCTCTTGGAGAAGACTTAAGAATAGCCATTACAGGCAATTTTGAAAAGGCTAATAATTACATACACGCCTGTGATTTTGCAGACCGTGACAGTATTAATCAGCATATGGCTAATCTTAATAATCTATGTGCTGAGAATGAGAATACATTGGATAAAATAAATGAGCTTATTAATCAGCTGGCAGAGATAGAAAATAGCACTGAAAATGTGGACACTAAGCATATCGACGACTTACTTGAATCACTTCGTCAGATTACCTCAGAGTCTCAAATGCCTCGTTAGGCTTTATATAAATAACTAGTGAAGAAAAACTTAAAGAAAGTATAAGAAAGGGAAAAACATGGAATCAAAAAAGAATAATGCAGCAGGAGTTGTAATTATAGTAGTTGTACTTATAGCTATAGTAATTGCAGCCATAGTAAAATCAGGATTATTTGGAAAGAACGGACCTTTAAGCGGTGGAATCTCAGGAGGAGATAAAAAAGAAGTTAGCACCCTTATTAAAAGGGTCAAATACGACACCAAGGATCCTGTAAAGGGTAGTGTGGATTTATCACAGGCTTCTCTTTACGATGAAATTCCAAACATTAACAAATATCCATTATCACTTGAAAATACTACAGGTGATATCAACATCGAAATATTTGCATCACCTGAAAAAGCCGGCGAAGGCGCTGACTCCTGGATGGTGGATGTAGCAAAGAAATACAATAATGAAAATCACAAAATCAACGGTAAGGTAGTTAAGGTTTCCATTAGAAATATAAGCTCAGGTGTTGCTGCAGATTATATTATCTCCGGCAAATACATTCCAACAGGTTTCTCACCATCCAGTGAGCTTTGGGGGGAATATGCTTCTATCCAGGGTGGAAAGCTTAACTTAATAGAAAAAAGCGTTGTAAAAAATGTACCGGGAATTCTTATTTCCAAGAAAACCGATTATCTCGATTATAAATCAATTATTAAGGATGTACAGGAGGGTAAGATAAACGTTGGTTATACTAACCCACAGGCCAGTACAACAGGTATGAACCTCCTTCTTACAATCCTTATGGATGCAGATCCTGATATTACAAGTGACGCTTCCAAGGAAGCATTTTCAAAGTTCCAGAAGAACATTCCATATGTAGCAACTAACACCATGCAGATGCGTGACAGTAACGCTTCAGGTTCTCTTGACGGAATGACTATGGAGTACCAGTCCTTTATCCAGGATAAAGAATTAAAGAGTAATTTTAAATTCATTCCATTTGGTGTAAGACACGATAATCCAATGTATGAATGCAGCGGTCTAAACGACGATAAGAAGGCCGCATTAGAGGATTTTACAAAATATTGCGTTAATGATGAAAACCAGAAGGCAGCCACTAATAAAGGCTTTAACAATAACTTAGATTACAAGTCAGATTTAAAGATTACAGGTAAGGATGTTAAAAATGCTCTTTCCATCTATAAGCAGGAAAAGGATGGTGGAAAATCCATTATCGCCGTATTCGTAGCTGACGTCAGCGGAAGTATGTATGGAGAGCCACTTAACCAGCTTAAGAGCTCCCTTTCAAATGGTATGAAATACATTAATGAAACTAACCAGGTAGGCCTTATATCCTACTCTTCCACGGTTAGCATCGAGGTTCCTATTAAAAAATTTGACCTTAATCAAAAGGCCTTTTTCCAGGGCTCCATAGACAACATGCAGGCTAATGGTAACACTGCAAGCTATGATGCCTTAGTTGTAGCTATGGATATGATTGAAAAGGCTAAGAAGGATAGCCCGAATGCAAAATGCGTTATCTTCCTTTTAAGCGACGGACAGGCTAATACAGGCTATAATCTCAGCACCATAACTCCTGCCCTTAAGAAATTAGAAATTCCTGTATATACCATAAGCTATGGTGAGGATGCTGATACTAACGCCATGCAGTCAGTTTCAAAGATAAATGAAGCTGCAAGCATTAAGGCTGACAGCGACGATATTATTTATCAGATTAAGAACTTATTTAACAGTAACCTTTAATCATATATATTTATGATTGAACTTACCGGTTACATTAACATTTATAAACATTAAAATAATTATCCGTATAATAAAATATTTAGGAGGTAACTATGGGTATTTTAAACAGATTTACAGAAATAATGAAAAGTAATATTAATGCTCTCTTAGACAAGGCTGAAGACCCTGCTAAGATGATTGAGCAGACTCTTAGAGGCTTAAAGGAAGACCTTGCAACTGTTAGAAAAGAAACTGCAGTTGTTATGGCTGATGAGAAGCGCGCTAAGAGACAGCTTGATGATAATGCAGCTATGGTTAAAAAGTTTGAGGAAGCAGCTCAGGCTGCTGTTCTCCAGGACAATATTGAGGATGCCAAAAAGCTTATAGCTAAGAAGCAGCAATATGAAGAGAATCAGGCTTCCCTGCAGAAAACCTATGATACAGCTCATGAAAACTCAGAGAAAATGCAGAAAATGTATGACAAGCTTACAGCAGATATTGATTCCTTAGAGATTAGAAAGGATGCTATCTTAAGTAAGGTTGCAACTGCAAAGGTTCAGCAAAAGGTTAATAAGATTGTAGGTGGAACTGATAAGGCTGAGGGCAGTAAGCAGGCCTTTGACAGAATGGAAAAGAAGGCTGATCAGATGCTTGATCAGGCTACAAGTGAAGCAGAGCTTAATGAAAAAAGAGAAAAGGACGAGGATCTGGCTGATTTCTATATTGGCGGAGGTTCCAAAACAAAGGTTGATGAGGAGTTAGACGAACTCCTTAAGAAGATGGGTAAAAGCTCACCTGCTCAGTAAAACCATAAACAACTAAGGAATGCCAAACCATAAATAACGGAGGAATGCCTATGAATTATAATGAAGCAAAAGAAAAGCTTGAAAAATATTCACAGTCACATGTTTTACAATATTACGATGATTTGTGTGATGCCTGCAGAAATGAATTTCTTAAGCAGATAGATTCAACAGACTTTGGTGTAATTGACACTTCCATAAAGGCCATGAATGACAAAAAACAATCAGTTATTACACCTATTAAAGCACTTCAGTTAGATGAGATTAACAATAAAAAAGACACTTATTATGAAACCGGTCTTAAGGCCATAAAAAATGGTGAAACTGCTGCTGTTCTCCTGGCTGGTGGAATGGGTACACGTCTTGGGGCAGATGGTCCTAAGGGTATATATGACATTGGCGAAACCAAGCCAAAATACATCTTTGAATGTATTATAAACAATCTCATGGATGTAACTAATGCCGCAGGTAATTTCATTCATCTCTTTGTTATGACCAGCGACAAAAACCACGAGGTAACAGTATCATTTCTAAAGGAGCATAATTACTTTGGATATGATGAGAATTATATACATTTCTTTAAGCAGGAAATGGCAGTTGCCACAGATACAGAGGGTAAGATTCTTTTGGATAAGAAATGCCATATGGCAAATTCACCTAATGGCAATGGCGGCTGGTTTATATCCCTTATAAAATCAGGACTTATAAATGTTATTAAAGATAATAATATTAAGTGGTTAAATGTATTTGCAGTAGACAATGTACTTCAGCGAATCTGCGACCCACTCTTTATCGGCGCTACCATAGAAGAAGGTAAATCCTGTGGTGCCAAGGTAGTTAAAAAAGCATCTCCAGATGAAAAGGTTGGAGTTATGTGCTTAAAGGATGGTAACCCTTCTGTAGTAGAGTATTATGAGCTTACAGAGGAGCTTATGAATACAAAGGATGAAAATGGAGACCCTGCCTACAACTTCGGAGTTATTCTTAATTATCTCTTCGACGTTGCAACTCTTGAAAAGATTAGTAATGCCGCTCTTCCATGGCATGTAGTAAGTAAAAAGGTTCCACACTTAGATAATAACGGAAAACTTGTAAAGCCTGAAGAACCTAATGCTTACAAGTATGAAACCTTAATTCTTGACATGGTTGAAATGTTTGATTCCTGCCTTCCATTTGAGGTTATAAGAGAAAAGGAATTTGCACCTATCAAGAATAAAACAGGTGTTGATTCAGTAGATTCAGCTAGAGAATTACTTAAGAAAAATGGAGTAACTCTTTAATACATTTAAAAAAATTAATTTTTAAAATAAAAAACCCATGCATTATTTAAGATTATATATCTTATAAATGCATGGGTTTAATTTTTATTATTAAAGACCTCTAACCAAACTGTTCTTATTACAGCTTAGCCATATCCTTAAATGAGTCTTTAAGATCATCATAAAGTTTCTTATAAATTGCATGATACTTATCATACTCCTTATTATTATCCATATTAGGAGTACATGCATTATCAGGATCCTTATGAATCATCTTCTTACAAGCTTCCTGAACGCTTTCATAGAGACCGGCTCCAACACCTGCAAGAATAGCCACACCAAGTGCAGGACCTTCCTTAGCAGTAACTGTATTAACATCTACACCGAAGCTGTCTGAAAGCATCTGGCGCTTAACAACACTCTTTAAGCCGCCACCGCAAGCCATCATCTCATTGATAGGAACACCCATCTCATCAAGTACGTCCTTACAATCTGTAAGTGAATAAATCATACCCTCATAGACAGCGCGAACCATATCAGATCTCTTATGCATACTTGAAAGACCGAAGAAAACTCCTCTACAATCAGGATCAAGATGAGGTGTACGCTCTCCATTTAAGTAAGGAAGATAGATAAGCTTGTTAGAACCTATTGGTGTATCAAGAACCTCTCTATCGATGATATCGTAGATTCCCTCACCTGTCTTCTCTGCATCATAAGCATATGAATTACCGCAGTTATCAAGATACCACTGTAAAGAGTAACCGCAAGCCTGTGTAACACCCATCTGATGCCACTCACCAGGAACTGCACAACAGAAGGTATGAACTCTTCCCTTAGGGTCGATTTTAACCTCCTTAGAATGAGCAAATACAACACCACTTGTACCGATAGTAGTAAATGCCATTCCTTCCTCAACAACTCCTGTACCAACGGCTGCTGCTGCATTATCTCCTGCTCCACCAACTACAACTGTTGAAGTAGAAAGACCAGTCTTAGCTGCAGCTTCCTCTGTAATAGTACCTGTAACCTCGCAGGATTCATAAACCTTAGCGAGCATGCTCTTATCTATATCAAGCTTCTCAAGCACTTCATCAGACCACTGTCTCTTAGGAACATCTAAAAGCTGCATACCTGAAGCATCAGAAACCTCTGTAGCAAATTCACCTGTAAGTACATATCTTACATAATCCTTAGGAAGTAAAATATGCTTACACTTTGCATAATTCTCAGGCTCATTATTCTTAACCCAAAGAATCTTAGAAGCTGTAAAACCTGTAAGTGCAGGGTTAGCAGTTATCTCTATAAGACGCTCAGCCCCTACCTTCTCAGTAATCTCATCGCATTCCTTGCCTGTTCTCTGATCACACCAGATAATAGAAGGACGAATAACCTTTCCATCCTCATCCAGCATTACGAGACCATGCATCTGTCCGGAAATACCGATTCCCTTAATATCATCCTTGTTAACACCTGAATCCTTTATAACATTAGCGATGGTATTAACTGCTGCATTAGCCCAGTCATCAGGCTCCTGCTCAGCCCATCCGTTATGAGGGGTGTACATAGGATAATCAATCTTAGAATCTGCAATTATATTACCTACTTCGTCGAAAAGTACAGTCTTTGTAGATGATGTACCCAAATCTATTCCTATTAAGTAGTTCATGTTCTTTGACCTTTCTTTCGTTAAATTTTGAATTAAAAATTATTTGTTAAATGGGTTCTCTGAAGGATAGAGCATACCATGAGGCTGATTGAAATCAATCTCCTCATATGGTAATCCAAGATACTTAAATACCTCGAATAACTCCTTACCAAAGTGACCAAATGCTACGGCACCATGATGTGGATAATTCTTCTCGATAAGTACATGACGATAGAATCTAGCCATGTCATGAATAGCGAAGATACCGATTGAACCGAATGAACGTGTAGCAACCGGAAGAACCTCACCCTCAGCAACATAAGCTCTAATCTTAGCATCTGATGTAGACTGAAGTCTGAAGAATGTAATCTCACCTGGAGCGATATCACCCTCAAGAGTACCATTAGTAACCTCCTCAGGAAGTGAACGAGCCATAATCATCTGATTCTTCATCTCACATGATGAAAGCTTTGTGGAGCATGTATTACCGCAATGGAATCCCATAAATGTGTCTTTGATGTCATAGTCGAATTTACCCTTAATATCTGCATCATAGATGTCAGTTGGAACTGTATTGTTAATGTCAAGAAGTGTTACTGAATCTTCACTTACAACTGTTCCGATAAACTCACTAAGTGCACCATAAATATCAACCTCACAAGAAACCGGAATACCGATCTTTGTAAGACGTGAATTAACATAGCAAGGAACGAATCCAAACTGTGTCTGGAATGCAGGCCAGCACTTACCTGCGATAGCAACATATTTTCTATATCCCTTGTGATCCTTTATCCAGTCAAGAAGTGTAAGCTCATACTGAGCGAGCTTTTCAAGGATTTCAGGCTTCTTATTACCTGCTCCAAGCTCCTTCTCCATATCTGCCTTAACCTCTGCGATTCTTGGATCACCTGCATGATTATTAAATGCTTCGAAAAGATCTAACTCTGAGTTCTCCTCGATCTCTACGTTTAAGTTGTAAAGCTGCTTAATTGGAGCATTACATGCAAGGAAGTTTAAAGGACGTGGACCAAAGCTAATAATCTTAAGATTATTGAGGGCATATACTGTCTTTGCGATTGGTAAGAATCCCTTAATCATATCAGCACACTCTTCTGCTGTTCCTACAGGATACTCAGGAATGTATGCCTTAATGTTACGAAGCTTTAAGTTATAGCTTGCGTTTAACATACCGCAATAAGCATCTCCTCTACCCTGTACAAGTCCGCCGTCAGCTGATGTTTCTTCTGCAGCTGCACAGAACATAACAGGACCATCAAAATGCTTAGCAAGAAGTGTCTCTGAGATTTCAGGACCAAAGTTTCCAAGATATACACAAAGAGCTTCACAGCCAGCCTTCTTAACATCCTCAAGAGCCTGAACCATATGAATCTCACTCTCAACGATACATACAGGGCACTCATAAATATCTTCTGGATCATACTTAGCCTTATAAGCATCAACAAGAGCTTTTCTTCTGTTTACAGATAAACTCTCTGGGAAACAATCACGGCTTACTGCTACAATACCAACTTTAATCTTTGGAACATTATTCATTTTTTAACCTCTTTCTGCACTGTATTATTAAGATATTTTTTGGGGAAACAGTGCTAACCCTTATTTAATGTAAATTACCTTTACCGGTCGGGAAAAACTTATATTTATGCTTCTTCTCTCCTTTTTTCTCAGGCATTGAATACTTTATAGCCTTCCAAAAGGATTTCTGAATTCGCATGTCCATCTTATCACAAACCTCTTCACTAAACATCTTAACCAAAGAAAATATATCCTCTGAGGTTTCAGACTTATTAAGAGCAATCTGTAAATGATCAACTCCCTTAAGTGAAATATGGTCAATGATAATGCTTATATGTAGATCGCCATTTTTTTCCTGTCTTATATCATTCCACAGAAGGCAAAAGGAAGAAATCAAATCCTTTATAATGAGGTTACCGGTTTTATCATAGACATATATGTCATTGCCTCTGACTCTAAGCCATCTGTCAAAACATAATTCTACCTTGCCGATAAAAAATCCCTCATGCACATCATCAGAAAAGCTATAAGACGCTTCACTAGCTGATTCTCTCACACCCGCTATAAGCTTATCCTTTTCCTTTTTTTGTATATAACTGTCTGCCATACTGTGTGAACAGCTGGGACAGATTTTTACATTTTCAAGAAGTCTCTGGCCGCAGTGACTACAAATTAATTCACCCATAATCTACCACCTCCAAAGAAATTCTATTTGCTATAAATAATATAATATTAATACATAGGTCCATAATTCTTACATGCTCTGTAATCCTGTCCTTCTTTATCCATACCAAATGCTGACCAGCATGCAGGTCTGAAAATATCCTCTTCAGGGACGTTATGCATACAAACAGGTATACGTAAGATTGATGCAAGAGTAATAAGATCAGCACCAATGTGTCCATAGCTGATAGCGCCGTGATTAGCACCCCAGTTATTCATTACATCATAAGCTGTCTTAAATGGAGCTGCATCTGAAACTCTTGGAGTAAACCAGGTACAAGGCCATGTATAATCTGTTCTCTTCCAAAGAACATCTGAAACCTCATCAGGAAGATTAACTGTATAACCCTCACAGATATAAAGAACAGGTCCCTGTCCCTTAACAAGATTAAGTCTTATCATGGTTGCCGGCATCTCTGCACGTGTAAGATATCTACTTGAGAAACCGCCTCCTCTGAAGTATCCATTATCTGCAGCATTCCAGGTAGTTGCATCGAGGCACTTATTAATATCCTCTTCTGTCATCTCCCAGAATGGCTTGATAACACCATTACCGTTCTCATCCTTAACCTCACCACAAGCGTCTAAGCACTGTGCACCTGAGTTAATAAGATGTAAGAAACCTTGTGCTTCCTTAGCCTTACCAGTGAGCTCATAATTAGCAGCTCTCTTTAAAGCATCAGGACTCCAGTAGGTACGAACATCAGCGAAAATCTGTGCTCTACCTGTAAGCAGCTTCATGAAAAGCATTCCGATACCATTAAGTGTATCATTCTCTGTAGCAAGTACATATGGCTCTCTTGCGCCTTCCCAGTCAAAGGAAGAGTTCATAAGTGCTTCTGAGAAATCTCCATTAGGATAGAAGTCTGTCCACTGTCTCTGACCCTGGAAACCGGCTACGATGGCATTATGTCCAACCATCTCTTCTTCTCTTCCCTCAGGAAGATTAGGATTACCATTCATAAGGTCCTTTAAGATACACATCATCTTAACAGTGAATTCCCAGTCTCTTTCCTTCTGCTCATCACTTCTCTTAACACTCTCAGGGTTCTTGTCCCAACCCTCTTTACATTTTGACTTAGTCCAGCTTAAAGCTCTTTCGAACTCATCGTGATCATATATACCTTCAGTCATTCGTCTGATAATTTCAACTTCATCTACACTCTCAACACGCAAGCCTAAGTAGTGCTCCATAAAATCGAAGTCGATCTGTGAGCCTGCGATACCCATGGTAACTGAACCAACCTGAAGATAACTCTTACCTCTCATGGTAGCTGCTGCAATAGCTGCGCGACCAAATCTTAAAAGCTTCTCTTTTACATCTTCCGGAATTTCTGTATCATCTGCCTCCTGAACATCATGTCCATAGATACCAAATGCAGGAAGTCCCTTCTGTGCATGTGCTGCGAGAACTGCTGCAAGGAAAACAGCTCCAGGTCTCTCTGTACCATTAAAACCCCATACACCTTTTATAGTCATAGGGTCCATATCCATAGTCTCTGAACCATAGCACCAGCAAGGTGTAACAGTAAGTGTAACGTCAACCCCTGCCTTTTTAAATTTATCAGCACAAGCTGCTGCCTCAGCAACTCTACCAATAGTAGTATCTGCAATAACAACCTTTACAGGTTCACCATTAGAATATCTAAGATTCTCTGTAAAAAGCTTTGCAGCACTCTTTGCCATGTTCATAGTCTGATCTTCCAAAGACTCACGAACCTTTAAAGGTCCTCTTCTTCCATCAATCGTAGGTCTTATACCTATAACAGGATAATCCCCAATAAGCCTGCTCTTAGCCATTAAAAAAATACCTCTCTTTCTTGATATATTTAGTTACATAACGAATACAAGGGGTAAATTAGCTTTATCCCTTGTATCGATTAATGACCCATTTATAAAAGTCACATTGCTATATTCAATTATAGCACATCTTCAAAAAAATGCACCTTAAAATAGTAAAAAAATCGTGAACATTTCGTGAACATTTACCATAAATTTTCGAACAATACGAAATTACTCTTCGTCCCCCAGTTTATCGGCACGTTTCTTAATTTCTGCATCAGCGATTTCCTTAGGAGCCTGCTCATATCTCGCAAACTCATATGAAAATGTACCGTAACCTCTGGTCATGGAACGAAGTCTTGCATCATAGCCATGAAGCTCCAGATAAGGAATATCAGCAACTATCTCTGAATATCCATTTTCTGTAGGATTCATACCCATAACTCTTCCACGGCGCTTATTAAGGTCACCCATAACATCACCTGTACTTGCATCAGGCACTACTACTGTTATGGTAGCGATAGGTTCTAGGAGTACAGGACCCGCTTCCATAAAGCCCTTCTTAAAGGCCTGTCTTGCAGCCACCTTAAATGCATGCTCAGAAGAATCTACTGCATGATAAGAACCATCATAGAGATTAACCTTGGTTCCAAGTACAGGATATGCAGCAAGAGGTCCCTTCTTAACTGCCTCAGCTATACCCTTTTCAACAGCAGGGAAATAATTCTTAGGAACTGCTCCACCTACTACTGACTGTGAGAACTCATAAGGCTCTTCCATATTTCCCGATGGCTCCATAATAATCTTTACATGACCATACTGACCATGACCACCGGACTGCTTTTTATATTTATATTCTGTATCTGACTTCTTAAGAATAGTCTCCTTAAATGCAATCTTAGGAGGCATAAGCTCGATCTCAACCTTGTATTTCTCAAGAAGAATATCCTTAACTATCTCCAGATGCTGCTCGCTGATTCCGTAAAGGAGAAGCTGCTCATTCTCACTGTCATTAACATGATTAAGAGTTAAATCCTCAGTAAGCATTCTTGAAAGGGCCTGTGAAATCTTATCCTCATCACCCTTCTTAACAGCCTTATAACGAAGATATACATAAGGCTTAGAGATTGCCGCTCTAATATAGGCGATAGGATTCTTCTTAGTAGAAAGGGAATCCGTAGTCTTTGTAACACTGAGCTTTGCAAGGGCTCCTATATCTCCTGCATGAAGCTCGTTAACCTCCTCAACCTTATTACCCTTCATTATATACAACTTACCAATCTTTTCTTCCGCATCCCTATGATAATTATATAAAACATCATCTGTCTTCAGAACACCTGAATTAACCTTGATAAATGAATACTTTCCGATAAAAGGATCAATAATAGTCTTAAATACATAAGCTGACTTAGGCTTTGAGAAATCATGATTAGCCTCAAATACATCATTTGAAACTGTATTAATACCTGCAAGCTCACATTTATCCGGACTTGGGAAATACTTAACTATATCAGCCATAAGAGTATACATACCTCTGGCTAAAATATTAGATCCCATAAGCACAGGAACTATGGAACATTCCTCCACGCTAACTCTTAAAGACTGTCTGATTTCATTCTCAGAAAACTCGTCTCCCTCAAAGAATCTTTCCATGAATTCTTCACTAGTTTCAGCAACTGCTTCTACCAAAGCATCTCTGAAAATGTTCAGATTCTCGTAAGAATAGTCAGGAACATCGAATTTATCAACTGTTCCCTTATCATTCCATCTCTTAGCCTTTTGCTGAATGACATTAACATATCCCACAAACTCGCCATTCTCTCTTATAGGCAAATGGAACGGAGCAATCTTCTTACCATAGAGCTCCTGTAACTCCTGAACCACCTGTCTGTAACTTACATTATCAATATCCATGTCAGTAACAAAAAACATGCGTGGTAATTTGTACTTTTCACAAATATCCCACGCACGTCTGGTTCCTGCTTCAATACCTGCTTTTCCTGAAACTACAATGATGGCAGCCTGAGCTACAGAAACTGCCTCCTCCACCTCCCCGATGAAGTCAAAGTTTCCTGGTGTATCAAGTATATTGATTTTGTAATCTTCCCATAAAACAGGCACAACAGAAGTCTTAATCGAAAACTGCTGCTTAATCTCTTCTTTTTCATAATCACTTATGGTATTACCAGCCTCAACTGTTCCCATACGGTGAACGGCACCAGAAAGAAAAGCCATCGCCTCTGTCAGAGATGTCTTTCCACTACTACCATGTCCAAGAAGTACTACGTTTCTAACCTTGTCAGTTGTAAAAACCTTCATACATTGATCCTCCTTATTTTGTATTGTTTAAGGGTAAAAATATACCCCTATTATGTACGACTCACTCATAAAAATCCGTTAATACAAATATACTACAAAATAAGAAATATGTAAAGAATATTCAGGCAAAAAAAGAGCCCTTAAAATCATTTTTAAGAGCTCTAAAATTCATTTAATTATAAGCTTTATGGGGCACATCAAATCTTTACATATAAGAAAAAGCTCATGCCCTTAGATACAAAAATATCCTCATAGCTGTATCTCTTTGAAGAAGGAACCTTAACAACTATATAACGGTTAGTTCCCTTAAATGCCTTCTTACCCACCTTTTTCTTGGTAAGCTTCTTTGTCTTAAAATTCATATATTCAAGACCCTTGCAGTTATAAAAAGCTTTCTTTCCAATAGACTTTACATTCTTTGGAATCTCAACATTGTTAAGCTTCTTACAGCCACTAAAACTCTCATCACCGATGGAGGTAACATTCTTACCAATCTTTAAGGTCTTTAACTTCTTAAATCCCTTACATGCCTTCTTACCAATAGCTGTAACCTTGTATGTCTTCCCTTTAATCTTAACAGTCTTAGGAACCTTTACAGTCTTTGCTTTCTTATCACTACTCTTAAAAAATGTAGCCTTCTTCTTAGCAGTAATCTTATAGGTTACCTTCTTAACCTTAACCTTATCTCCCACCTTAACAGCCTTATCTGTTGTAACAGTTGAAGCAGAAGAATCAGTGGCAACAGCACTTTCTGAAGCAGTCTTACTAACCACGCTATTAAGTACTGTAGCAGATGCCTTTTTTACCTTCTTAGAATCTGCACCAGCAAATGAAACAGCCGAAAACAAAACAGCAAATGCAGTTGTAAGAGATACTATTTTCTTAATTTCTTTTTTAATGTGTTTTCTCATATTTTCTTCCTATACCCTTTCTGTAATTACTTACATAACAGTCTTTTTAAGTTCCACATTTAACAAAAACCCTTAAATACTAATTTAAGGGTTTTTTATATTATATCTCATTTAAAACATCCGTCAAGATATTTATGAATTTATCAATATCATTTTTAGTAACTATAAGTGGTGGAACCACACGTACTATGGAGCTTCCAGCGGATATTAAAAGTAGTCCCTTCTCCTGACAGGCTCCTACTACCTTTGCTGCAGGGCAGTCAAACTCTATACCCACCATAAGGCCTTTTCCTCTCACATCCTTAATTACCTCATATTTATCCTTAAGTAAATTAAGCTTTTCAAAGAGATAGGAGCTCACCTCATTAACATTATCAATAAGCTTATCCTCTTCAAATATTTCATAGACTGCATTAATGGCCGCACAGGCAAATGGATTGCCTCCATAGGTAGTACCGTGATCACCTGGAACCATGGCAGCTGCAAGCTTTTCATTAGCAACAAACGCACCCACAGGAACGCCACAGCCTAAAGCCTTTGCAGTAGTTACGATATCCGGCTTAATTCCATAATGCTCATAAGCATAATACTTACCGGTTCTTCCCATACCACACTGAACCTCATCTAATATCATAACTATATCCTTTTCATCGCAAAGTGCACGGATTCCCTTTATAAACTCTTCTGTAGCAGGATGAATACCGCCCTCTCCCTGAAGTGTCTCAAGGATTATAGCCGCTGTATCTTCTGTAACCGCTGCCTTAACAGAATCAAGATTATTATATTCACAGAACTTAACTCCACCTATTAAAGGCTCAAATGGAGTTCTATAATGCTCAGTTCCTGTAACAGATAAAGCACCCATGGTTCTTCCATGGAAGGAGTGCTCCATGGCGATTACCTCACCCTTACTCTCCTTGTTCTGAAGCCATTTATATTTTCTTGCAAGCTTTATAGCTCCCTCATTAGCCTCTGCACCACTGTTGGTGAAGAAAACCTTACTAAGTCCTGTTTTCTCAGCCACATTGTAGGAAGCCTTAATAAGAGCTGGTGTGTAATAGAGATTTGAAACATGGATTAATTTATCCAACTGCTCCTTTAACTTATTCTTAAACTTTTCATTGTTATATCCAAGAGCACTAACTGCTATACCTGCTCCCATATCCAGAAAGGCATTCCCCTCTATATCGAAGAGCTCCATACCCTCACCATGTGAAAATACTACCTTTCTGTTATAAGCATTTATAAGATGCTTATCTATTAATTCACTATTTGTATAATCAAAATTCTCAAAATTCATTTTAATATATCCTCCTGTTGGAATACTTATAAATGTATTAAACTATCCTATTTCATGTGCATAGAGCTTTCTCTCAGCATCTATAATAGCTGTTCCAATACCTCGTTTGGTAAAGAACTCAAGAAGTAAGCAATGCTCTCTTCTTCCGTCTAAGATATGCACTCTTCCAACACCCTTCTTTACAGCATCTGTACAGTTATTAATCTTAGGAATCATTCCACCACTTATGCTTCCATTGTTAATAAGCTCCTCTGCAGCCTTAAGGGTAAGTACTGATATAAGAGTACTTGGATCTGAAGGGTCTCTTAAAACACCATCAATATCTGTAAGGAATGCAAGCTTCTCTGCATTAAGCCCTACAGCCACTGCGCTTGCCATATCATCAGCATTGATATTAAAGGTCTCTCCATTTTCTCCCATACCGATAGGAGCAATAACAGGGATATAATCGTCTTCTATAAGCTTCATAATAAGCTCAGGATTAACACTCTTAATATCTCCTACATATCCTATATCATTACCATTTGGAGTTTTCTTCTGGGCAACTGCAAGACCAGCATCCTTACCGGATACACCTACAGCCTTGATTCCAAGACCTTCTATCATCTGAACTAAATTCTTATTCACCTTATTTAAAACCATCTCAGCAATCTCAACGGTTTCAGCATCTGTAACTCTTAAGCCATCAATAAACTGCGTCTCTTTTCCAAAATTAGAAAGCCACTTGCTTATCTCTTTTCCACCACCATGAACGATTACAGGCTTCATTCCAACCAGTTTAAGAAGAACCACATCCTTTATAACGCTTTCCTCTAAATCCTTGTCAATCATAGCGCTACCGCCATATTTAACAACTACTATTTTATTATTAAAATCTCTAATATAAGGGAGAGCCTCTATAAGGGTCTCTGCTTTATCTGTAATTTTATTCATGTAATTTTCTCTTTCGTTACCGCTCATTATTACTAATACCGCCTTTCAATTTTAAATGCTTAAATTCTATATTAGTTAATCAATCATTAAGTATTATGGGAACATTGGTGTTATCTTAAGTCCCATGTTCTCCTCTAATCCAAACATAATATTCATATTCTGAACAGCCTGACCTGCAGCACCCTTAACAAGGTTATCGATGGCCCCCATCATAATTACTCTGCCGGTTCTTGCATCCTTCTTAACATTTACATCTACAAAGTTACTTCCCTCAACCCATCTGGTCTCAGGGCAAACCCCTGCAGGAAGCACTCTTACAAAGAATTCATCCTTATAGCAATCCTCATATAAAGCCCTAATCTCTTCTTCAGAAATATCCTTAGTAAGATTAGCATAGGAGGTTGCAAGAATTCCTCTATTCATAGGAACAAGGTGAGGTGTAAAGTTTATTACAGCCTCTTCTCCTGATGCATAAGAAAGCTGATCCTCTATCTCAGGAGTATGTCTGTGAGTTGTAACTCCATAAGCCTTAATACTTTCATTAACCTCACAGAAAAGGTTATTTACCTTAGCACCACGGCCTGCGCCACTGGTACCACTCTTAGCATCTACAATAACTGACTTCATATCTATAAGGCCTGCCTTTGCAAGAGGATAGATGGAAAGAATTGAACAGGTTGGGAAGCATCCAGGGTTTGCGATAAGTCTTGCATTTTTAACCTTCTCTCTATTCACCTCACAAAGTCCATATACAGCTTCCTCTATAAAATCAGGACTTTCATGCTTTATCTGATACCACTCTTCATAACGGTTAACATCCTTTATTCTAAAGTCAGCACTTAAATCTACAATCTTAACCTTGGAAAGAATCTCTTCACTTACAAGCTTAGAGCAAAGCCCCTGAGGAGTTGCAGTAAATATAACATCCACGCTATTGGCAAGGGCCTCCATATCCTCTCCCTTACAAATGTCATCGGCTATATTATACATATTGCCAAAGCACTCGCTAAATTTTTTATCTACATATGATCTGGAACCAAACCATACAACTTCAGCCTCCGGATGATTAGAAAGAATTCTAACAATCTCCTGTCCAGCATAGCCTGTAGCTCCAATAATACCAACTTTAATCATAAATAATTCTCCTTAATAAAAGTTTCTGTATTTCCAAATATTTTCCAAAACACCACTACAGTTTACTCCATTATAGTAAATAATGCAAGTTTAATTCTGCATATTTATAAATTTTTATGAATATTTATACATTTTTACCAATTATCCCATTAATTCTTAATATAATTTGTTAACTTTATCTATTGCAAAACCTAACATATATAGTTATACTTTAATAGTCGCGTGAAAACGACCTGATTACAAATCAGACTTAATATTAAAACTATTTTAATGGAGGATTTAACAATGAAGGAAAAAGTTGTTCTTGCTTATTCCGGTGGACTTGATACTACTGCTATCATTCCATGGCTTAAGGAAAATTATGATTATGAAGTAATCTGCGTATGTATTGACTGTGGACAGGAAAGTGAGCTTGAAGGCCTTGATGAGCGTGCTAAGGCATGTGGCGCTGATAAGCTTTACATCGAGGATGTAACAGATGAGTTCTGTGATGATTATATCGTTCCTTGTGTCAAGGCACACGCTGTATATGAGAATAAATATTTACTTGGAACCAGTATGGCTCGTCCTCTTATTGCTAAGAGACTTGTTGAAATCGCTCGTAAGGAAGGCGCTGTAGCTATCTGCCATGGTGCTACCGGTAAGGGTAATGATCAGGTTCGTTTCGAGCTTGGTATTAAGGCACTTGCTCCAGACTTAAAGATTATCGCTGTTTGGAGAGACCCTAAGTGGACTCTTGATTCTCGTGAGTCAGAGATTGAGTATTGTCATGCACATGGAATTCATCTTCCATTCTCAGCTGATAACTCATACAGCCGTGACCGTAACATTTGGCATATAAGCCACGAAGGACTTGAGCTTGAGGAGCCTGGAAATGCTCCTAACTATGATCATCTTCTTGTTCTCGGAGTTACTCCTGAGAAGGCTCCTGAAGAGGGCGAAATCGTTAAGATGACATTTGAGGCTGGTGTTCCTAAGAGTGTTAATGGTAAGGAAATGAAGGTTTCAGATATTATCCGTGAGCTTAACCGTCTCGGCGGAAAGCATGGTATTGGTATCGTTGATATCGTTGAGAACCGTGTAGTTGGTATGAAGTCAAGAGGTGTATATGAGACACCGGGTGGAACTATTCTTTATGAAGCTCATCAGCAGCTTGAGGAATTAATCCTTGACCGCGACACCTACACAGTTAAGAAGGACTTAGGTAATAAGTATGCAGATGTTGTTTACGAAGGAAAGTGGTTTACTCCTCTTCGTGAAGCACTTCAGGCATTTATCGATTCTACTCAGAAGTATGTTACAGGTGAAGTTACATTTAAGCTTTACAAGGGTAACATTATAAAGATGGGTGAGACATCACCATATTCTATCTACAGCGAGTCAATCGCATCCTTCACAACCGGTGATCTTTATGACCACAAGGATGCAGAGGGCTTTATAAATCTCTTCGGTCTTTCAAGTAAGGTACGTGCCATGAAGCAGGGACCTTTCGAGGAACTTACTGAGAGATAATCATTGTTAAATGCTTTAATCAATCCTATATAAATAGCATTTTAAAATGCGAGTATTATTTAAAAACTATAAAAGGTCTCACAGGGCTGATATTAAATATCTCCCTATGAGACCTTTTTTATCTCGATAAGATAAGCTCTCTCTTAAATAAAATAAAGTCAGAATCCGGTTAAATGTCCCTTTTGAGACTATTGACCCCCTAACCGGACTCTGACTTCTAAACTAATTTATATTGTATTTAATTAACCTATTAGAACTTCTTAAACTTGACTGTCTTCTTAATTCCAGCCTTCTTTTTAAGTACCTTCTTAGTCTTCTTAAATACCTTCTTCTTAAGCTTAAATACAGCCTTACTCTTAATACCCTTAAAGGCATTCTTTCCAACCGTAGCATTTTTCTTAAGCTTTAATGACTTAACTATAACTGTCTTTAACTTAGAGCATCCCTTAAACGCATTTTTCTCAATCTTAGAAACCTTAGCTCCTATAGTAACCTTTGTAAGCTTTGTACATCCGTTAAATGCAGCTTTTCCAATCTTAGTTACATTAGAACCAATGATAACTGTTTTAATCTTCTTATTGCCCTTAAATGCATTGTCAGCAATCTGAGTTACCTTATACTTAACTCCATTGTAGGTAACAGTTGCAGGAATTGAAACCGCTGAAAGAGTAGAGCTTGTAGCCTTCTTTAAGGTTACTGTTGCTGAACCGTCTGTAGCAGCCTTAGTTACAGTATACTGGTAATTACCGGACTTAACTGTACCGCCCTTCTTTACAGGAGTAACCTCTTCCTTACTATCCTTGTTATCTCCATTATCACCACTATCACTATCAGTCTTATAAGGACTTGTATATACACCACTGTCCGCAGGAAGAAGATATAAATCATATGAACCTGTAGACATCTCTGTAAGTCCGGCTCTAAGTACATATATACCATCCTTATTAGATACAGCAAAACGCATTAAATCATCACTAAAGCTTTCATTGGTATTATAACCTGTTGCTTCTAAAGTATTCTTCTCTGTATTATAAAGTGCGAAGTTTCCATAACCTTCAATTGAAAGGTCACAAATCATAAAGCCTTCTTTAGTATTAGCAAGTGCCGGAAGAGCCATGGTATCATATGAAGCTCTGCTTATTGACTTAAATGTATTCTCTTCCTTCCAGACTCCATTACTAAATGAATAAATTCTAAAGGTATCATATAACTGTTCTAATAATGAATTATCCTTATCATCAAGTACAAAGTCAGGCTTTACCATATAAAGCTTTCCATTGGAATTTATAAATTTACAAACCGGCTCATAATTACAATCCGGTGCATTTTCCTTAGTCCAGGTTTTATCAGTTAAGGAATAAGAATAGAATATAGTCTTTGTTTTATCAAACTCATATTCATCCGGATTAATGCAAGGTGCAGCACAGAAATAAAGCTTATCGCCCTGTACTGCTATTGAATAATCTTCCGGAAAAATCTCACTTGGGAAATTCTTTATTTCTTCATATTTCCATTCTACTGTGCTCTGATTTAAATCCAAAGTAGCTAATACATTCATAGATTTTGATGAATACTGACAGAACAGAGTTTTATAAACTACTCCCTCTTCCTGGCATAAATAAGGACTTATAAGAGAAATCTGCCTTCTTAAATTCATTTTTTCAAAATCAGAAAGAGAATTGTAAATATCCGACTTTTCAAAGGTTTTAACCCAGTTACTATCCTCTATGGAAACAAACTTATTATCCTTAAACTCAGCTATGGTACCATCTACTGTTTTAATTCCATAAAGCTTATCACCTGTTTTATCAGTTGCAAGATTATATGTAATATTAGCATTTAAAACAGCATTACCTTCTCTTACAGGTAAGCTTTCATAATCTGAAAGTATAGGTGAAAGTTCTTTATTGCCCTTTATAAGATAATATGAAGCCTCAGCTACCACATTACTATCATCTGTAAGCTTAAAGCTTATAAGCTTATACATTAATTCCTTAGCATTGTTAACGGTTACAGAATTACCATCCTCTGCAAAGGTTACATATGGCTCAGTCTCTGAAGGAGTATTAGATATGGTCTTATATTCATCATTTTCATCTATTCCATTCTTATACTCAAGAGTACCATTTTTAAGATTAATACCGGATATTATAATACTATTTTTATCAATATCCATTGTATAGTTGGAAAATGCAGGTTTATTTTTATTTATATTTCTAAAATCCAAATATCCTCCACTAGAACATGCACCCTCAAATTCTTCTGTTACTGTAGCACAGGATAAAACCTTATTCTTTATAAATCTTGAATATTCATCACCAGACATACTATCAGTTTTAGGATTAAGCTGTGCAATTAAAGCTGTAGCACCTGCAACAGAAGGACATGCCATAGATGTACCTGACATGTAATCATATGAATTTGCTACCTCTAAAAACATATTAGGCTTTGAAATACCAAAGGAATCAATGTAAATGGTAATATCTCCTATCTGTTCCTCCTCTTCTTCCACTGGTTCCTCATCTTCATCAAAATCTCCGCCATTATCCATAGCATGATCATCCGGATGGATATATATACCATATCCTGTTTTCTTTTCTCCAACATTCTCCGCAGATCTAAAATATCTTTCCTCTAAATCTCTGTCGGTAACATGTGAATAAAGACCTCTATATGGTTCATCACAACCATAAGCATCAGCCTTATAGTTTGTTGGAACTATGGTTCCATCCTCTTCCTCGACAAACTCAGCAGCAGTTACACGAGCTGTAAAACCATTATCTGAACCTGTTGATTCATAGAGCATTGAACTATGCACATTAGTGCCGTCATCCTCTTCATTCTTATCATATGGGAAGAAGAAGCAATACTCTTCTCCAACCTTTGCATTTTTAATTGTTAACTTTAATGATGCAGGGTTAGAGGAATTTGATGCATAATGCTCTGTATCAATAGATAATTCATACTCAGCTTCACTTACAAAAGGCTCTTCATCCTCTCCTTCTTCAGGATCATCTGAATACTCAGGATCATCTGAATACTCAGGATCGTCTGAATACTCAGGATCATCTACATCCTTAGCCCCTGCAGCTTCATAATATTCCTCATCCTCATCTTCGCCTTCTTCACTATTCAAATCATCATAATCAAAACCACTTTTCTGAGCCACAAACACAGACTCACCAAAAGGTTTAATTTCCTCAGAATTCTCACCAAGCCCGTTATCAGCAACAACAGGAGTAACCTTATTATCAACTATTTCAGTATCAGCTGTAAATCTTCCAAAATATTCAGTGGTTTCAGCTAAGTATTCCGGATTATAGATTGATGGGAAATAGCTTCCATATCCAACTGTTGAAAATACATTGGAACCTGTACCAAAAATATCTACAGAAGCCTTTCCATAACTACTAAAGCCTGATTTCTTATTATCAGGACCTGCTGCTCCTACAATAATAGTATAATCATTAGAACTAATTGCCGGAACATCAATATGAGCTCTGTCATTATTAGCAGAATCATTACCTGCTGAGAAAACAGATACTATACCTGCTTCACCAAGACGTTTAAGAATTTCATTAAAAATATTTGAATCATTAGAATTCATTCCCCATGAATTACTTGTAGCAACTATATTTACACCATTAAGCTTAGCCTGAAGTACATAATTATATGCACCTAATGAACCATAAAGAGATTCATCATTCTCTCCTGTATAATCCTCACCAAATATCTTAAGTGGCATAATCTTAACATTGCTATTAGCTGTAACACCTGAAATACCAACTCCATTATTAGCTTCAGCTGCTATAACACCTGCACAATGTGTACCGTGTCCTATTTCATCAATATGTACTCCCGGGGTATTATTAAAGAAGTCATATCCGTTATCACCTTCTAATCCAAGATTTCCCGGATTCTTCCAGAGCTTATTAGTCAAATCCTCATGATCTGAGTTTACACCACTATCTACAACAGCAACTACTGCTTCTTCTTCATTTCCTGTAATCTCTTTCCAGGCAGTGGCAGCATTTTCAGATAACATGTCGTCTTCCTTAAGTCCACGACTAAACACCTTTTGTCCACCCTCATTTTCAGCAGCAGCCTGATTTAAATGATATGTATAAGGATTATACTCATCATTTAAAGAATAAGAATCAAGGGAATTTAGGGAAATATTATAGTTTGGCTCAACATATAATACATCATCTCTTTCTGATAATATCTCTATCATCTCTTTAGCTGTATATTTTTCAGATGTTACAAGAGAAACAACGCTTGCATTATTCATTCCATTGTTTCCGCTTCTCTTAAGACCGCTTTTAGTCTTCTTTACACCGGAAAAAACAACTGTATCTTCAATTTCAAAATCACCATCAAGACCTTCTTCAATTACATCAGTCTCACTTTCTGCAATCTTAGCAGCCTGAGTTTCACTACCTACAGCCTTCATATAGCTACCGTAGTTATCAGAAATGTTATCATTTTTCTTAGCTTTCTTTAAGGTAGTAGCTGAGCTTTCACTAATAGCTCCCTCCTCAAACATAACCAGAACTTCATGAGAGTTTAAATATTTCTCATCAATACCCTCAAGTGGATCAGCTTTCTCAGATGAAACTGTAGCGCTTATCTCATCAACAGTACTTGCTGAAGCAATCTTAGTACCAGACATAGGTAACATAGAAACTACCATAGCCGCACTTAAAACACCTGTTGCAATTTTCTTAAATGCTAATCTTCTCATGTTTTACCTCCATCACTTCTCATTTTGCACTTTTTTCCCGCCCTAATCGTCCTTAATATTGTATCAAAATTTTGACACAAATACAATTAAGTCTTTATAAACAATTAAAAACCCCAATATAAAAAGGTTTTTAACGCCTATATATCGGGGTTTAATATTTAAATGTTATTATTTACATTTATCTTTTCTTACGCTTTTTCTTACTCTTTGAAGATTTTCCTTTGTTAGACTTATTAGAAGATTTATTATCAGGCTTTTTCTCAGGCTCCTTAGTCTCCTCAGGTTTCTCAACCTCTTCTTCCTCTTCGTCTTCTTCATCTTCCCAAGAAGCTTCTTCTAACTCCTCATCCTCTTCTTCCTCTGAATCGTATTCATCGGACTCTTCCTCTTCGTCCTCATCTTCATCATACTCAGGCTCAACATACTGACTTGGAATACTTGATTCATATCCCATATTTTCATAGTACTCTTCAGCAATTCTCTCGAGATAATCTACATCAAGATTCTCATACTTAATTACAAGTACTACTCTTATATGAGCCATAAGTGAAAGATCATTTTCAGCATCAGATACTGTTGGGTCATACCATGAATCTAAGATTTCAGTGGTAAGATTGTCATCAAGCCATGCATTAATGGTATTAGTAAGCTTTTCCTCTTCAGGAATGTGAATCTTAAGCTTTCCAGCCTTTAAGATAGATACTATACCAAGAACCAAAAAGCCACCAAATATACAGGCAATTATAATAAATACAGGAAGTGAATAACCGATAGGAATAACATTTAACTTGGTAAGAGTTAAGTAAACACCACCAAGAATACCAAATATAATAAATGTTATACCTGAGAATTTCTGATCTCTATACTGCTCTTCCATGGTAGCATAATCACCCTTTGAAGCATAAAGTAAAGATCTTGGATCATTGACATCCTCTTCATCCTCTTCTTCATCCTTTACTTCAAAGTTATTATCATCCTCATACTTATCTTCAGCCTCAGAATCCTCTGAATCCTCCTCATCAGATGCCTTTCTTTCCTCTGTATCTTCACTGGAAGACTCTTCTGTTTCATCTGCCTCTACCTCTTCATAGGCATAAACGATGTGTTTATTAGCATCTGTAGCAGTTATAACCTCTTTATCTATATCAATTTCTGCTAAAATATCCTCAATGGTTCTGCCATCATCTTCATATTCGAAGTTGTATTCATCCTCATCATCCTCTTCTGATTCATTGTCCCAATCATAAGAAGACTCTTCTGTTTCTTCGTCAGTATCGGTCTCTACAGTTTCCTCTACTTCCTCTACATCCAACTCGTCCTTTAATTCTTTTTCGTCGGCCATAGTTACCTCCTTATCTTTATCTTCAGATTTTACTTTTTTAGCTTTACCTACTTTTTTATCATCCTTTAACTTAGCTTTATCTGCCTTATTATCGTTTTTTTTATCATTTTTAGAATTACGTTTCTTAGCAAAATCTTCAGCAAATTTCCTGCCTCTTTTTCTAAGCTTCGCTCTTCTCTTTTCTCGCTTAAACTGTTTTTCATAAGCTCTAACCGTCTCTAAGATTTCATCTTCCTCTAATCCATCCATTAAGGCTCCAAAAAGACGATTTGCATTATCCAGCTCACTTTCCGGAACTAATATGGTATATGTATTATTTTTATTTTTTTGAAGTCTTAGATATTCTACACCTTGATCTTTAAAAAAGGTAAGTAGACGATTTGCATCCTCTTCATCATTATATGTACAAAGATCGACTGTTTTTATTTTCTCCGGTTTCTTCTCTACAAGCTTAGTACCACAGTCTACGCAAACATCTATACCTTCACGATACTCTGTTTCGCACTTTGGACACCACATATTTTCCCTTTCAATGAGCAACTCCCACGCACAACCCGATGACATATCCATACTCTAAAGATGTCACCTACGCCATACGTGGGAGTTTATTAATCTTTATTAGCCTTTAGCTTATAATCCTGTAAGTAATTGATAGACTAAAATTATCTTAATACTTCCTTAACCTTAGCAGCCTTACCTACACGATCTCTTAAGTAGAAGAGCTTAGCACGTCTAGCCTTACCTCTTCTGATAACCTCAATCTTCTCAATAACTGGAGAATGAAGAGGCCATGTCTTCTCAACGCCAACGCCGTTAGAGAACTTTCTTACGGTAAATGTCTCTCTTGAGCTACCGTTCTGTCTCTTAATTACAGTTCCTTCAAATACCTGGATACGCTCTCTTGTACCCTCAGTAACCTTTGCGTGAACCTTTACAGTATCACCGATTCTAAACTCAGTAACCTCTGCCTTAAGCTGTTCACTTTCAATTTCTCTGATAATATCGTTCATCTTTATTCCTCCTGTTTTTATCGACATTCTTAATACTTATGTACGTAATCTTCATATATTTTACTACGTAACTGTAACAGCGGAATATCTCCAATACGTGAATTAACACGACAACTCGTATAGTATATCAAATAAATTTTAGCATTTCAAGTATTTTTTTATTTAACATCCTTGATTGAGAAGCTCATTCTACCCATTCTATCCTTACCAAGGCAGATAACCTTAACCTTATCACCAAGAGTAAGTACATCCTCAACATGGTTAATGCGCTCCTTAGCAATCTTAGAAATGTGAACCATTCCTTCTTTTCCAGGTGCAAACTCTATGAAAGCACCAAATTCCTTGATAGAAGAAACTGTTCCCTCTAAAATCTGTCCCTCATAGTAATCAGTAACAATGATATTGATGAGTCTCATAGCCTCTTCAATCTTAGCACTGTCTTCACCACAAACTGATACATTTCCTTCATCAGTGATGTCAATCTTAACACCTGTTCTCTCGATAAGTGTATTAATAGTCTTACCTCTCTGACCTACTACATCACCAATCTTCTGAGGATCGATGCTCATCTGCTTAATCTTTGGAGCAAACTCACTAAGCTCTTTTCTTGGCTCACTAATTGTAGGAAGCATAGTTGTTTCAAGAATAAATGTACGAGCTTCATGTGTACGTCTTATTGCCTCTTCTACTATAGGTCTTGTAAGACCGTGAATCTTAATATCCATCTGAATAGCAGTAATTCCATCAGGAGTACCTGCTACCTTAAAGTCCATATCTCCGAAGAAATCCTCAAGTCCCTGAATATCAGTAAGTACGATGTAATCATCATCTGTATCACCGGTAACAAGACCACAAGAAATACCTGCAACAGGCTTCTTAATAGGTACTCCGGCAGCCATAAGTGCCATACATGAAGCACAAACACTGGCCTGTGAAGTAGAACCGTTAGACTCAAATGTCTCTGATACGGCACGAATTGTATATGGGAATTCCTGCTCTGAAGGAATAACTGCCATAAGTGCCTTCTCAGCAAGAGCTCCATGACCAATCTCTCTACGTCCTGGTCCACGGCTAGGCTTTGTCTCACCAACTGAATATGAAGGGAAGTTATAATGATGCATATATCTCTTCTCAGTTACATATGGATCAAGTCCATCGATTCTCTGCTTCTCTGAAAGTGGAGCAAGAGTAATAATATCACAAATCTGAGTCTGTCCACGAGTAAACATAGCAGAACCATGAACTCTAGGAATAATATCAACCTCAGCTGCAAGTGGTCTGATTTCCTCAATCTGACGACCATCAGGACGCTTATGATCCTTTAAAATCATCTTTCTAACTGTCTTCTTCTCATACTGATATACAGCATCAGGAAGGATTGCAAGCCACTCTTCGTTCTCAGCAAATGCCTCTTCGAACTTCTCTGTAACTGCCTTAATGTTACCCTCTCTAGTCTGCTTATCATCAGTAAATACAGCAACCTCCATCTCCTCTGGAGGAACGATTTCTTTCATCTTGTTAAACATTTCCTCTGGAACTGCACAAGACTCATATTCATGCTTAGGCTTTCCAACCTCAGCAACAATCTTATCGATAAATGCAATGATTTCCTTGTTAACAGCATCACATTTGTAAATGCAGTCAATCATAACATCATCAGGAATTTCCTTAGCTCCTGCCTCAATCATAATAACCTTTTCTCTGGTTGAAGCAACTGTAAGCTGTAAATCACCCTCATCCCATACTTCCTGGCTTGGGTTAACAACGAACTCACCATTAATAAGACCCATCTGAGTAGTAGCACATGGACCATCAAATGGAATGTCTGAGATACTTGTTGCAATAGCTGAACCAAGCATAGCTACAAGCTCAGGTCTGCACTCAGTATCTACTGAAAGTACAAGGTTGTTAAGTGAACAATCATTACGATAATCCTTAGGGAAAAGAGGACGCATAGGACGGTCGATAACTCTTGCTGTAAGAACTGAGTTCTCTGAAGCCTTACCCTCTCTCTTATTAAATCCTCCAGGGATCTTTCCTACAGAATACATCTTCTCTTCAAACTCAACTGAAAGAGGGAAGAAATCGATACCCTCTCTTGGCTTATCGGATGCTGTAGCAGTACTTAATACTGTTGTGTTACCATAGTGCATAAGACATGCACCGTTAGCCTGCTTTGCCACTCTTCCTATATCGATGGTAAGAGTTCTGCCTGCAAGCTCCATAGAATATGACTTGTATGACATATCTAATCTCCTTTCAAGTAAAATATATACTTGCGTAAATCATCCGAAACATCTGAAAGAAACATAAATCAAATAATTTATATGCCTTTCAGAAGTCTCGAAAAGAGTTTACGCATAACCTTTAAAATTATACTATATGTAACATTCTTAAGTCAAGTAACAACTAAGCTATTTAGGAACTAAGTTTATTACCTGACTTATGCAAAAAAAACCATGGTACAAATGTACCATGGCCTTTATTAGAATTTTTTAAATTTTTTAATCAATCAAAAAAGAAAAAGTTTTCATCGGAAGGAGTTGGTGCTCCATTCTTCCAAGTGAGATACATAACCGGTGAATATGCGCTGTCACAGTCCAGGTAAACATGAAATTCCACTTCATTGCTGCCCATAAGAGACTTTGACTGTAATGGCATGGTATAACCTGTATTATAGCTACTGTGTCCCGCAATCTCATCAAGTTCAAGACCACAGGAAGTAATAGGGAAACCGAAGAATCCATCATCGTCCCAGCCATTAGTACTACCTGTAGCATTAGCCGGATGACCATCCTTCATCTTCATAAATACTATTCCATCTCCTATTCCACTAGTTACATTTGATTTCTTAAAAAACTTTTTAGCATCCGCACTATTTACAGAACCGAATAAATCTTCAGCTATTTCATCGTAGCCTTTTTCTGCAAGTTCCGTTACGAAGCCAGTGTGTATAGTGCTTAACTTCTGTTTATCCTTAGATTTTCTAGACTTAGTAATATAAGGAATAACCTGTGAGGCAACTATACCGATGAGTATCGCCATAATAACTATAACGATAATCAGTTCTACCAATGAAAAACCTGATTCATTTTCCAATGGCATAGATTTTTTTAGAATTTTTTTCAAGTGCTTCACCTCTTTCTCCTAAGAGTGAGCAGATTTAATTTAAGCAGGATAAGCCTTATTATCCACGTCAGCTGCCGAAGCATCTACCTTATCCTTCTGAGCTTCTCTATACTTAAAGAAGTCCATGGCAACCTGAGGGAATAAAGCATATGATAAAACATCCTCGTCCTGTGTCTTATACTCAGCCATCTCCTTCTCCATTTGATCAAGCTGAGGCTTTATTAAATCTGCCGGACGACAAGTGATAGGCTTCTCATCTCCTATACACTTTTTAACCACATCAGGATTAAATGGCTTAACAGTCTGTCCAAACTCTCCGCTTAAAAGCTTTTTAGACTCCTTAGTAACCATCTTATATCTTTCTCCTGATACAACATTAAGTACTGCCTGAGTACCTACAATCTGTGATGATGGGGTTACAAGCGGTGGCTCACCGAAGTCTTTACGTACACGAGGTACTTCCTCAAGAACCGCCTCAAACTTATCCTCAGCACCCATTTCCTTAAGCTGTGATACAAGGTTAGAAAGCATTCCACCTGGTACCTGATAAAGAAGAGTTTTGATATTAACGCCAAGTACCTTAGGGCTCATAAGACCTGAATCAAGAGCCTCCTCACGAAGAGGTCTGAAGTAATCAGCAATCTCTGAAAGCTTATTAATATCAATTCCTGTATCATATGGTGTACCCTTAAATGCTTCAACCATAACCTCTGTAGCAGGCTGACTTGTACCAAGAGCAAATGGAGACATAGCTGTATCGATAATATCACAACCAGCCTCAACAGCCTTCATATAAGTCATACTTGCAACACCTGATGTATAATGGGTATGAAGATCGATAGGGATCTTAACTGACTGCTTAAGAGCAGTTACAAGCTCTGTAGCCTTAACAGGTGTAAGAAGACCTGCCATATCCTTAATACAAAGTGAATCTGCACCCATATCCTCGATGTTCTTAGCTATATTTTTCCAGTAATCAAGAGTATATGCATCTCCAAGTGTATAAGAAAGAGCTATCTGAGCCTCTCCCTTTTCCTTCTTAGCAGCGTTAACTGCAGTTTCCAAGTTTCTAATATCATTAAGGCAGTCAAATATTCTGATAATGTCTATACCATTAGCGATAGATTTCTGTACAAAATACTCAACTACATCATCTGCATAATGATTATATCCTAAAATGTTCTGACCTCTGAAAAGCATCTGAAGCTTAGTTTTCTTAAAGCCCTCACGAAGCTTTCTAAGTCTAACCCACGGATCCTCCTTTAAGAAACGAAGACAAGCATCAAATGTAGCACCACCCCAGCACTCTACTGAGTTATATCCGATATCGTCAAGTTTCTCAACGATTGGAAGCATCTGCTCAGTTGTCATACGGGTTGCTATAAGAGACTGATGCGCATCACGAAGGATGGTTTCCGTAATCTTAACAGGCTTTTTAGCAATTTCCTTTACTTCATTTGAAGTTTCATTTGATTTTTTATTCTTAGCCATATTATTCTATATCCTATTCTGCATGACTTGTATTTATTATTATACCATCTCCGGATGTCATGCCACGGAGATATTTTTTAATTATAATCTGAAATGTAAATTTCTACGCTAAAATGTAAATTTTAGTTAGAATGCCGAAATACCAAATATCGCCATAAATACTCCGGCGGCTACGGCTGTACCTATAACACCCGCAACGTTAGGTCCCATGGCATGCATGAGAAGGAAGTTGGTAGGATCTGCCTCTGCACCCACCTTCTGTGAAACTCTGGCGGCCATAGGCACCGCAGAAACTCCTGCAGAACCAATGAGAGGATTTATCTTACCCTTAGTAAGCTTACACATAAGCTTTCCAAACAATACTCCGGCTATAGTTGCAAATGCAAATGCAACAAGACCAAGTATTACTATCTGAAGTGTTGTCTTTCTTAAGAAAGCCTCTGCACTTGTTGTAGCACCTACAGAAGTACCAAGAAGGATAACTACAATGTACATAAGAGCATTAGAAGCTGTCTCTGTAAGCTGATGAACAACACCAGACTCTTTAAATAAGTTTCCAAGCATAAGCATACCTACGAGAGGTGCTGTAGTTGGAAGTATAAGACATACAACAATAGTAACTATTATTGGAAAAAGGATTCTTTCAAGCTTAGATACAGGTCTTAACTGCTGCATCTTAATCTTTCTTTCCTTTTCAGTTGTGAAAAGTTTCATAATAGGTGGCTGAATAATAGGAACAAGTGACATATATGAATATGCTGCCACGGCTATAGGTCCCATGTACTCTGTCTGTCCAAGCTTACCGCAAAGGAAGATGGAAGTAGGACCATCAGCACCACCGATAATTGAAATAGAAGCTGCCGCCTTATCATTGAATCCCATAAGGATAGCAAAGATATAAGCTGCGAATATACCAAACTGAGCTGCTGCTCCGAGTAAGAAGCTTATAGGGTTAGCTATAAGTGGAGCAAAGTCTGTCATGGCTCCTACACCCATGAATATAAGTGAAGGAAGAATACTCCATTCATCTAACTGATAGAAGTAATGAAGAAGTCCGCCTGCTGTACCGGTCTCAGCGTTTGGTGAAGCCATAATATCAGGGTAAATATTTACAAGTATCATACCAAATGCGATAGGTATGAGAAGTAAAGGTTCATACCCTTTTTTGATAGCTAAATATAAAAACAACAAACCTACGGCAATCATTATATAATTACCAGGGGTAAGAGTTGCAAATGCAGTCTGACCCGCCAGGTTTTGCAGTGTATTAACTACATAACTCAAGATTTTTACCTCCTAAAATATATTAGAACTATTAAACTTATTTTATAAAATAAACAAATATCAGATTAATAATTAGTCAAGTGTTGCAAGAACATCTCCTGCTGCTACTTCACTTCCAACTGATACATCAATACTTGCAATAGTTCCATCTGAAGGAGCTACTATCTCGTTCTCCATCTTCATAGCTTCAAGTACAAGGATTACATCACCCTTACTTACATTGTCGCCAACACTCTTCTTAACATTAAGAATCTTACCTGGCATAGGTGAATTAACCTTAACGCTACCTGCGCCTGCACTTGCTGCTGGAGCTGGAGCACTTGCTGGAGCAGCCTTTGGTGCAGCCTTTGGTGCTGCTGCAGGTGCTGCTGCCTGTCCGCCTGCACCCTCTTCTACTGTAACATCATAAACATTTCCATTAACGGTAATTGTATAGTTTTTCATAGGAATATATCCTCCTTAAATTTTTGAATATAAATTTTAATTTTAAATATATTTATAATAAATATACTCTATAATTTTTAGCTTTTAAAAATTTTAATAATATTTAAAATATTATCTGTGTCTCTTTATAGAACGAATGTATAAACCGTCTGTTGAGGTCTTTCCCTCACTGGCTGCTATAGCTGCTGCTATAACTGCTACAAGTTCTAAGTCATCAGTAAGATTTTCCTCTGTCTTAGAAGATACAGCTGCAGGTGCCGGTTTACTCACACTCTTAGTCTCTGCATTTGCAGTATCCTTCTTAGGAGCAGGAATAATCTTATTAGAAGCAAATATTGGTTTAAAGGCCATAATAACAAACATGATAATAATGAGTACAAAGAATACTATTCCAATACCCATAAGCACGTTAAGTCCTGCCTTTTGCATTACCTGCTTTAAGCTCTGATAATCTTCCAACTTATATTCTGTAGGATTACCTGACTCATCGAAGTTAACTGTAAATACAGCTTTTTTACCGCTTTTGGTCTCTATGGTTTCTGCTACAGTAGCAGTCTCTCCACTGAGAGTATATACGGATTTAACTTTTTTCTTAAAACCTTTGTATTTTTTCTGCTGTTTTGCATAGGTCTTATAACTCTCTAAAGCCTTTTTCTGATCAGCCGTAAGTGTTGATGTATCTGCATCTTTATACTGATCTACTACTGACTGAAAATCATATTCAAAGAAATTCTTTGAGAGATCATCGGTAGCCTTTACAAGCTTTTTCTTATCTAACTTAGGATTAGTTCTAACTAAAGTACATCCTCCTAACAGACCAAGAGACATGATAAGACATACAAACATTAATAATCTTTTTTTCATAATGTGTCTCACATACCTTTCAATATATTTACTTTTATATATCACACTTAAACTGATTTTGTATAAAGCATTTCAAATGCAAATAAAACTTGCTTTCTAACACTTGCAGGCTCAATAATTGAATCAACATAACCTCTGGCAGCTGCCGCAGTTATATCAGTAGCCTTTTTATACTTATCCTTCTGGGCTTTAATCTCATCCTGATCGGCATCCGGATACATAATCTTAACAGCCTTATCGCTATCCATAACTCCAAACTTAGCTGTTGGAAGTGCAAATACCATATCTGCTCCAATAGCCTTTGAGTTCATGGTAATAGCTGCTGTTCCATAAGCCTCACCTGTAATAAGGTTAACCTTTGCAACTGTTGCAGCTGAAAGAGCATATGTAAGCTCAGCTACAGCACGGGAAATATTCTTCTCTTCACACATGGTTGCCTTGTATCCACATACATTAGTAAGTGTAAGTATAGGTATATTAAATGAATCGCAGAAATTAACAAACTGTGCAGCCTTTCTTGCACCCTTTGTAGTAAGTCTTGGCTCAAACTTCTCTGCCTCATTACCCTCTTCATCATAACGAACTGTTCTGTTACCGATAGCACCGATTGTAAGTCCGTCTAAACAAATGAAACCTGTAACCATCTCTTTTGCATAATCAGCCTTAACCTCCATAAAGAAGTTGTTATCGCCGATTTCTTCAAGAGCAAGTGCAGGATCTGCAACCTTAGCAGCGAAATCAGGAACGTCTCTGTTGAGATCATCCATATAATCTTCAATCTCGCCGATGTCGTTGCAATTAAGAGGTAAGATAGAAACAAGCTCTCTAACCTTTTCAAAAAGCTCAGCCTCTCCATCACAAACAAAATCAACTGCACCAGTCTCACCTGCGAAGCAAGCTGAAGAGGTGTCACATTTTTCCTTGTAATTATTATCAATAGAATTTGGAGTATTTACAAAAAGCTTACCATTATTCTTCTCTACAAATGTAAAGTCGCTAAGCTCTGTCATAATCTTAACTCCGCCACCGCCATTACCAAGAACAGCGGAAATAACAGGAACTTCACCATCTGCCTCTGTAAGTGCCTTATAAATAAGACCAAATGCATGGAGTGCATCTACTGATTCCTGAACTCTAATACCGGAGCAATCAATAAGACCAACTACCGGTGTACCGGTTTTAACGGCAAGTTCGATAACATTAACTATTTTCTTAGCATGCATCTCACCAATACTACCATTCATCTTGTCAGCATCCTGACTATAGATATAAACCGGCTTATCATGGATTAAAGCGTAGCCTGTAACAACACCGTCACAAGGAACTTCTTTTTCATCCATATTAAAATCTGTGCTTCTCTTAGTTACAAGAGCACCGATCTCAACAAAACTGTTTTCGTCAGTTAAAGCACTGATACGCGCCTTCGCTGACAATGCATTAGCATTACTCATTTTTTAAGCCCTCCTAAGTGATTAAAATAATCAACATATTTAGATTTTTATTTGTAAACCACCCTTAAACCATACTTTTCTTATAATTAGGTTAATGGTCAAACAAACAAAAAACCACCAAATATAATAATATTACAAATGGTGGTTTTTTTCAATGCTTTTAATTCAATTATTTTATTTATTTTTATGTAAAAAACTAAGTAAATTTATTTGTCCGCTGTAAGGTGCCAAATATCGTCATTATACTGGGCTATGGTTCTATCTGATGAGAAGAATCCGGCATTTGCAATATTGACAAGCATCATGTTCTGCCACTTCTCTCTATCCTCATATGCATCAAGCATTTCTTCCTTAACCTTGATATAATCCTTTAAGTCAAGAAGAGTCATGAACCAGTCCTTAGTAACTATCTCCATATAAAGTCTGATAAGAGATTTCTTATTACCAAACTTGAATAATTCCTTACTGATGATAAAGTCCACAAGCTCAGAAATAAGCTCGTCATCATCGTAGAATTTTTCAGAAACATAATCAGCCTTGGCATAATGCTCTATAACGCTATCTGAAGACTCACCGAAGATAAATATATTGTCATCTCCTACGAATTCGTGAATCTCTACATTAGCACCATCCTCAGTACCTAAGGTAACAGCTCCATTTAACATAAACTTCATGTTACTTGTACCACTGGCTTCCTTAGAAGCAAGGGAAATCTGCTCTGAAATATCAGCTGCAGGAATAACCTTCTCAGCATAGGTAACATTGTAATTCTCAAGCATAACAATCTTAAGATATTTGCTAACCTCAGGATCGTTATTAATAAGCTCTGAAAGACAATTAATAAGATGGATAATATCCTTTGCAATTGTATAAGCAGGAGCTGCCTTAGCGCCAAATATCATGGTAAGTGGACGCTTTGGAAGGTTACCCTTCTTAATCTCCTTATACTTATAAATAGCATAGAGAGCATTCATCTGCTGTCTCTTATACTCATGAAGTCTCTTCACCTGAACATCAAAGATGGAATCAGGTGAAACATTAACCCCTGCATGCTCTGAAAGATACTCGCTTAAATCCTTCTTGCGATTAGCCTTAATCTCACTAATCTTATTAAGTACCTCAGTGTCGCCCTTAAAATCCATAAGCTTCTTTAACTCATCTGCATCCTGCTTAAAGCCTGCACCAATCTTACTTTCGATAAAATCAGAAAGCTCACCGTTACACTCTAAAAGCCATCTTCTAAATGTAATTCCATTAGTTTTATTATTAAACTTATTAGGATAAATGTCTGCAAATACCTTAAGCTCTGACTTCTTTAAGATGTCTGTATGAAGGGCTGCAACACCATTAACACTATAGCTGTAATGAATATCGATATGCGCCATGTGAACCATGTTATTATCATCGATAATCCTAAGCTTTGGATTATCTCCAAAACGCTCCTTAACCTTAACATCTAAAAGTCTGATGATTGGAAGGAGGTGTGGCACAACCTTTTCCATATACCACATTGGCCATTTTTCAAGAGCCTCAGCAAGAATTGTATGGTTAGTATAAGCACACATTTTTGAAACTATATCAATAGCCTCATCCATATCTATTCCGCGGTTATTTAAGAGTCTTATAAGCTCAGGAATAACCATGGTTGGATGTGTGTCATTAATCTGAATGACAGCATATTCATGAAGATTATGAAGGTTAGAACCCTTCTCTAAAGCCTCAGCGATAATTAACTGAGCTGCATTACTTACCATGAAATACTGTTGATATATTCTAAGCATTCTACCCTTATCATCGCTATCATCAGGATATAAGAAAAGGGTAAGATTTTTTCTAATATCATCCTTGTCAAAATAAATAGAATCACCCTGGACAATATGCTCATCCACTGAATCGATATCAAAAAGCTTTAAGGTATTAACCTTGCCCTCATAACCGCAAACATCGATTTCATACATTGTTGACTTAACAGTCTGATTTCTAAAAATTACCTCATAGCTTACATCAGTTTTTCTAAGCCAGCTTCTATCTGTAATCCATGGATTAGGCTCTTCCTTCTGAAGATTATTTTCAAATACCTGCTTAAAAAGTCCCAGGTGATAATTAAGACCTACACCGTCACCAGGAAGTCCCAGTGTAGCAATGGAATCAAGGAAACATGCCGCAAGACGACCAAGTCCACCATTACCAAGTGAAGGTTCATTTTCAATCTCTTCAATTTCAGCAAGGGTTTTTCCATTCTTCTTAAGAGCCTCTTTAACCGTATCATAAATACCAAGATTTATAAGGTTATTAGATAATAATTTTCCAATAAGAAATTCGGCAGAAATATAATAAAGTTTCTTCTTCCCTTCGATTCTGCCCTTGTCAGACATAGCCTTTTTCACAAGGTCTAAAAGGCCAAAATAGATTTCCTCATTACTTCCTTTAGAAGCAATTGCATTAATTTCGTTCTCGTACATTTAAATCCTCCAATTAGTTACTTTTAAGTGTTATTAAATATTAAAAATATATCATAAAAAATAAATATTATTTTATTATAATTATTATT